>JBBRBZ010000019.1:0-30479 GCA_038205305.1 Gemmatimonadales bacterium | reverse complement strand
TTGAAATGGAAGACGATCCGGCGGGAGGCGGTGCCCGGTCCACGTGCGGCCCATTCGCGCAGCATCTCGAGATTCTTGGCGGGGTTGCGGTCCTCGGTCGTCGCCAGCTGTTCGGCACTTGCGGGGTCGAGTTCGAGATCTCGCGGATCGACCACCACGTCCACTCCCTCGAGTTCGCCGAGTTCCCGGAGTTCGGGTGCGGTGCACGCCGCCTGCACCGGACCGCGCCGCGCAATCAGGTGAATGGTCTCGATGCGTGAATCGGCGAGGGCCTGCAGTGCGTGCTGGGCGAGGTCGGTGGTCGCGAGGTGATCGGGGCGCTTGGCCAAAATGCGCGCGACGTCCATCGCCACGTTGCCGATGCCGATGATCGCCGCCGAGCGTTGGGTCAGGTCGAACTGGGACTCGGCATAGTCCGGATGACCGTTGTACCAGCCCACGAACTCGGTGGCCGCATGGCTTCCCGCGAGCTTTTCTCCGGGGATGTCGAGCAGCCGGTCCGTCCCGGCACCGACCGAGAGAATGAGCACATCGTAGCGGGCACGCAGTTCTTCGACCGAGACGTCCTCGCCGAGTCGCACGTGACCGAGAAAACGGAAGCCCGGTTGCGAGGCAATACGTTCGAAGACGCGGGTCACCGACTTGATCTTGGGATGATCCGGCGCGACGCCGCCACGCACCAGGCCGAACGGCGTGGGGAGGCGATCGATCAGGTCGATCCGGACGCCGGGCGCTGCCTTCTGCAGCGCCTCCGCCGCATAGAAGCCGGCCGGACCAGATCCGACGATGGCGACCCGCAATTCGGTCAGTGGTATCGACATGCAGCCGAACGTAACCGGGGCGTCAGAACGCGAGAAGGCGCTACGGCTTCGGGCGCCGCTTGTCGGGCCGACCGATCTCGACCACGACGCTATCGATGGCGGCCAAGATGCTGGCGCTCGGCAGGTTGTTGTGGTTCGCCATGACCGAGAAGATCAACGTCCGACCGTCCTCTGCCTCCACGTATCCGCTGAGTGTCGCGGTCCGCGAGATGGTCCCGGTCTTGGCGTGCACCTTACCCTCGACCGGCGTGTTGACGAACCGGTTCCGCAGGGTGCCGGCCTTGCCGCCCACCGGCAGCGCATCGAAGACGGTCGCGAAGTCGGGGCGCTTCCGGATGTAGCCCAGCAGCGTGGTGAAGGTGTGCGGCGAGACCAGATCGTTGGCGGCCAGCCCGGAGCCATCCTCCACCACGAACTGGGTGGAGTCGGCATGGACGGAGTCGATCAGGAAGCGGCGTTCCACCGCGAGGCCGCCCGCCCACGATCCGGCGTTGGTGAACTGCCGCCCGAGCTGCTTGAGGAGCATCTCCGCAAACCAGTTCTGCGAGGAGTTGAGGATGGGGTAGATCCAGTCGCGGAGCGGGCGTGAGGTCACCTCGGCGAGCGGAGCTCCCATGCGGCCTTCGCGATAGGCGAGCGAATCACCCGTGCCGCGAACGCCGCTGCGGACGGCGATCCCCGCGGCGTTCAGTTCACGCTCGAGGGCGAGCGCCGCGAAACGATTGGGGTCGGCGATGGCGACCGATTCGAGGCGATCCAGCGTAGTGAGTGGCAGGACGCCGATCGCGGTGAAGTGATCCCCGGCCGGTGAGCGAAGCACGTCGAAGGTGCGACGGGCGCCGCGGACACCGGTGACGGCACGATTCTCGAAGGTGGCGAGGCCGAGGTCGGGGATGAAGGTGATCAGTGGCGGCATGCCGACCGAGTCCGCTGCGGTCTCGTGCACGTCCATGGAGTTGTCGTTGAAGCCGAGCCCCGAGACCGGCGCGGCATACCACCAGCCGAGATCGTAGCTCTGCCAGTTGGCCTGGATCATCGTCTCCTCGAAGTATGACCCGTCGCCGACGAGTGCCCCGGCCACGCTGCGCACACCCCGGGCGCGCAACTGCTGGGCGAGTGCGCGGAGCCGGAGTGCGGGGTCGGCATCGCACGCCCCGACCGCGGTGGTATCGGCCTGGTAGCAGCGCTTGGAAAAGGTCGGGTCGCCGCGGCCATAGAGGATGAGGTCGCCCTGGAGGACGCCGTTCTCGATCGGACCGGTGGCGTACAGGGAGGTCTTCACGGTGAAGTTCGGTCCCAGCAGCGCCGTCGCGGTGATCGACGCAAGCAGCTTGGTGTTGCTCGCCGGCACAAAGAGACGATCGCCATTCCGGCTGTAGAGCACGCGGCCATCGACGTCGGTGACGGAGACCCCCCAGAGCAGCCGATCGAATCCGGGCGCATCGAGTCGGCTGTCGAGGCGCTTGGCCAGTTGCTGCGCGGGCAGGGCGGTGAGCGGCAGTGCCACCAGGCATGCAAAGCAGAGGATGCGACGAAGGCGGTCAGTCATAGGCGACTCGAGGATCGGCCTTGGCATAGGCGAGATCGGTCAGGAGGTTGACGAGCACGAAGACCAGTGAGAGAAAGAGAATGCTGCCCTGGATGGCCGGGAGGTCGCGCTTGTCGATGGCAGTGAGCACGTAGCGACCGACGCCGGGCCAGGAAAAAATTGTTTCGGTCAGGATCGAGCCGGTCAGGTAGGAGCCGAAGTCGAGTCCGAAGACCGTGATGATGGGAAGCAGGGCATTTCGCAGCGCGTGCCGGAACACCACGGCGGTCGTGCTGAGCCCCTTCGCCCTGGCGGTACGCACGAAGTCCTGTCGCAGCGTTTCGCCCAGTGCCGAGCGGGTCATCCGGGCCAGGAACGCCACCGATCGCATGCCGAGAGTGGCGGCGGGAAGCACCAGAAAGAGCGGGCCGCCGTACCCCGATGGCGGGAACCAGCGCAGCATCATCGCGAAGGTGAGGATCAGCAGCAGGCCGACCCAGTAGACTGGAAAGGAGATACCGAGGTAGGCGCCAACTGTCGCGAGTCGATCGGCCCAGGAGCCGGGGCGGAGGGCGCCGATGATCCCGATGGTGAGCCCCGCCACGGTGGCGAGCAGCATCGCCGAGAGGGCGAGCTGCAGGGTGGCCGGGAAGCGATGGGCGAGCTCGGAGGCGATCGGGCGGCGGGTGATGTAGCTCCGCCCCAGGTCGCCGCGTGCGGCCGAGGCGACATAGCGACCGAAGCGCAGGTAGAGTGGGTCATCGAGGCGCAATTCGGAGCGCACCCGGACGATGGTGGCGCTGTCGGCGCGCTCGCCGACGATGGCGGCCACCGGATCGCCAGGGGCGATGTAGAGCAGCGCAAAGGTCACCGCCAGTACGCCCAGCAGGGTGGGGATCAAGAGTCCGATTCGCAAGGCGACGTAGCGGATCATGGCGTGATGCTCACCGTGGTCCAGTTCTGTCCGGTGAAGACGACGGGATAGCGCCAGCCATGGACCTCGGGGCGCATTGCCCAGACGTCCACCGGGAACCAGCAGAAGATCCACGGGGCATCATCGAAGATGTGCTGGTCGATCGCCGTGAGGAGTCGGACCTTCTCGACCGAGTCGGGCGTCGTGCGCGCCCGCACGAGCTGCGAGTCAAGGGCGGGTTCGCTCAGGAAGGCATAGTTGCCGCCGGTGCCCGCGTTGCTCGAATGGAACAACGGGAAGGTGAAGTTCTCGCCATCGGGATAGTCGGCGTACCAGTCGGAGAGGAAGAGATCGCTGCCACCCTTCCGCGCCGTGGCACGCGCCGTCGAGCCGTCGCGTTCGACGATCTCCACGGCGACACCCACCGCCTCGAGGTCGGCCTGGATGGCTTGGGCGATCCGGGCGAATTGCGCCGTCGGCGTGCGCCACAGCTGCAGCTTCAGGCCGGCGGCATGGCCGGCCTTGGCGAGGAGCGCCCGTGCCTTGGCGGGATCGTAGGCGTAGCGACTGCGGGTCGAATCGTAGCCGTTCAGCCCTGGGGGAATGCTCCCCGCCGCCAGCACGCCGCGTCCGTGCATGACCCGGTCGAGAATGGCGGGCATGTTCACCGCATAGTTCAAGGCGCGCCGCACGCGCACGTCGGCGAGGGCACCGCGCCGGGTGTTGATCGCCACGTAGATGGCGCGCATGGCGGGACGGTGCTGCAGCTCGGCGGCGTGGGTCGTCTCCCAGCGGGCACTTTCGCCGGCTGGCACCTCCACGACCGAGAGGCGCCCGGCCTCGTATTCTGCTCCTTGCGTGAACACTTCCGGAATGATGCGCACGCGCAAGGTGTCCTCCAGCGCGCGGGGTCCCCACCAGGCGTCGTTGCGCGCGAAGACCAGGAGGTCGTCGTGCGACCAGGAGACGAACTTCCAGGGGCCGCTGCCGATCGGATGCTCGCCGAAATCCTCCGGCGTGGGAGTCGGCACGATGGCCGCGACCGGCATGGCGAGCAGTTTGGGGAAGATGTTGAGCGGCTCGGTGAGGGTGAAGGCAATGGTCGAGTCATCGACGATCACGAGTCCGGTAAGGTTGGCGGCGGCCGAATCGGCGGCGGCGGCGGCCCCCATGATTGGCAGCAGCGGCCAGATCCGTCCCCCCTCCTTTCGCATGGCGAGCGCACGCCGGAAGGAGGCCCGGATGGCGGCGGCGTCGAGGGGTCGGCCATCGTGAAAGGTGACGCCCGAGCGGAGGCGAAAGGTCCAGGTCCGGCCGTCCGGACTGGGCCACCAGTGGGTCGCCAACGCAGGCACCAAGCGGCCATTAGGGTCGAAGGCGGTCAGGTTATCGAACAGGAGTGTGACTGCTTCGCCGGTCGGGACGTCCGTGCTGAGGGCGGGGTCGAGCGAGCGCGGGTCGCCCGACCAGTAGTACTTGAGACCGGGCGGGATTCCGCTCCCGCAGGCGACGAGCAGCAGGGCCAGAAGCGGGGCAGCGAGGCGGGGCATCGGGCTCCCGAGAGATGGCGACAGGTTGGCGTAACCCCTTGAAGAAACCAGATTTAGAAAATGCGGTCAATCGCGGGATGGCGGGAAGGGAGGGAATCGGGGTGGCGGGGGCTCTTCGCGGCGATCGCGGCCGGGGTGCTTCTGGCTTGCCACGTCCCGGTGGCCGGTGCCCAGTCGGCACCGCTCGTGGTGCATGGCCTCTCCTTCACCGGCAATCACACCTTTGCGAGCGATTCCCTCAGCACCTACCTCAACACCACCAATTCCGGATTGCTCGCCCGACTGCCACTAATCGGGAACACCTTCCTCGGCGCCGGACTGAAGCGGACGTTCAACGAGCGCGATTTCCAGGCCGATGTCACCAACCTGATCCTCTTCTACAAGGCGAGCGGCTTTCTCGACGTGAAGGTCGACACGCTGGTGCGTCGCACCGACAAGGACATCTGGATCACCTTCAAGATCACCGAAGGGGTGCCGGTGCGGGTCGCGCAACTCGATTCTCCCGGTCTCGACTCGGTGCGCGACGCGGGGAAGCTCCGGCTCGACCTGCCGCTGGAAGAGGGCGACATTTTCTCTCGCTTCCGGATGCGCGCCGACAGCGACACCATCGCCTCGCGGCTCGCCAATCGCGGCTATCCGCAGGCCGCGGTCGAGATGCGGTTCACGGTGGATTCGATCAAGCGGGTTGCGCTGGTCACGTTGCGTTCGATCACCGGCCGCTACGCCACCTTCGGACCGGTGCGGGTGACCGGGCAGCAGGACGTCGACTCCGGCTTCATCGCCTCGCTCATCCCGGCGCACGAGGGCGCGCCGTATCGTCGCGACGATCTCTATCGTGCGCAGCGGGCCCTCTATTCCTCGGACCTTTTTCGGTTCGCGTCGGTCGCAATCGACTCCACCGCCACCGCGATGGGCGACTCGATCGTGCCGCTGGTCGTGAGTGTGGTGGAGGGACGCATGCACCGCGCCCGGGCGGCCATCGGATACGGCACCGATGATTGTTTCCGTACCGGCGTCGGCTGGACGGCGCGTGACTTCACCGGGAGCGGCAAGATCCTCGATGTCAGCGCCCGGCTCTCGAAGATTGGCGTCGGCTCGCCCCTCGGGTTCGGGGCGGACCACTCCATCTGTTCCCAGCTCAAGCAAGACTCGGTCGGGTCGCGCAAGGCGAACTACGGCCTGAACGCCTCGCTGCGGCGGAACGCCTTCCTCTCGGCCGACAACTCGCTTGAGGGATCGCTCTTCGCCGAGCGCCGAAGTGAGTTTGCGGTGTACCTCCGCGAGGAAGTTGGCGCGGGGCTGACCTTCACCCATGAAGGGATCTCCCGCGTTCCCCTCACGCTCGGCTACCGAGTGTCCTACGGTTCCACCCAGGCCAATTCGGCGTCGTTCTGTGCCTTCTTCAATACCTGTGTCGCCTCCGACATCGCCAGGCTGCGCCAGAAGCGCATCCTCACCACGCTGACGTTCACCGCCACGCGCTCACGGCTCAACAACTATCTCGATCCGACCCGCGGGACGAGCGTTGCCTTCGAGGCCACCGTCTCATCCCGCTTTCTGGGCTCGTCATCGTTGTCCCAGTTCACCCGGTTCGTCGGCGACGGCTCGCTCTTCTTTCCGCTCACGCGCTCGATCATCGTGGCGCTGCACGGTCGTGCGGGAGTGGTCTTCTCGCCGAAGATCGACCTGGCGAGCGGCCAGGCGAACTTCGTTCCACCGGAACAGCGATTCTACGCCGGCGGCGCCAACGATGTGCGCGGATACAACCGCAATGAACTCGGGCCGGTGCTCTACGTCATCTCCACCGACTCGGTCGCCCGCGGGACCGATGGCAGCGTGGAATACCACGAAAGCGCGGTGCGCGTCTCTGCCACGGGGGGTACCAGGCTCGGGATCGGCAACGTCGAAGTGCGGGTGCCGTCGCCGATCTTTCCGGGGCGGGTGCGGCTCGCTGGCTTTGTCGATGCGGGCGCCCTCTGGGACGCCAGTTCGCGTGCCAGCATCCGGGTCACGCCCGGCGTCGGCCTGCGGATTGCCTCGCCGCTGGGCCCGATTCGGTTCGATCTGGCCTACAACCGCTACAAGCTCGAACCCGGGTCGCTCTACGAAGTGACGCACACTGGCGACCTCAATCTTCTTTCGGAAGGCTTCATCAAGGCACGCTCCAGCAAGTGGACCTGGAGCTTCTCCGTGGGGCAGGCGTTCTGATACGGCGCATCGGCCGGATCTCGCTCGGACTCTTCGCCGTGCCGCTGGTGGCGCTGTTCGGGGTGATCGGTACGCTGTTGGTGCTGCTCTGGAGCGTCCCGGGGCGGGCCCTCACCAGCCGAACCGCCACGGCGTGGATCTCGCGCCAGGTCGCAGGGCATGTCGAGCTCGGGCTGATCGGCGGGAATCTCTTCGATCATCTCAGCATTGACGGCCTGCGGATCACCGACTCGCTCGGCGCGGAACTGATCCACACCTCGCACCTCGACATGCATTACGCGCTGAGCGACCTGATCGCCGGGCGTCTGGTCTTTTCCTCGGTGACGCTCGACAGCGCGGTGATCCACCTGATTCGCCTGAAGCGGAACGTTTGGAACTACGAGGCGATCTTCCGGCCGAAGGTCGCGACGGCCGGGGGGGGGGCGTCGCCGCTGGTCGAGCTGCACAACCTGGTCCTCCACGACGCCTCGGTGCGGGTCGATATGCCGACCGCGCCGCACGCCCCGCGCGAGCCGGTCTCGCGGCACGGCGCCGAGCCGGACCAGCCACGCCTCGAGCAAACCAGCGATACCCTGGTGCGCGTCTACACCTTCGAGCATGTGAACGCCGAGGTAAAGCGGCTTCGGATTTCCACGCCGGACCGCCTGCCAATCCTGGCCGACGTGACATCGCTGGCGACCGAGATCGGCGACCCGCGCATTCATCTCACCGACTTCCAGGGCACGCTGTTGACCGCCGGCGACTCGCTGCGCTTCACACTCGATCACGCCGACATGCCGAACACCCAAGTGCGCGGGGCGGGGGCCGTTCGCTGGCCCGAGGGGCCGATGGAGTTTGACTTCACCCTCGACGCCGATCGGGTCGACCTGAAGGACCTGCAGTGGGTGTCGCCGGACTTTCCTGATTGGCACGGCTCCGGTCACCTGGTGGCGTATTCGCCGAGCGCCACGCGGACGGACTATCGGCTGGACCACCTCACGCTGGGTGATGGCCGAGCGAGCGCTGTCGGCAAGCTGGTGGCGATCGTCGACAATTCACGCGGCCTGGGAATGGGCGGCCTCGACCTCATGCTCAAGGCCGCCCCGCTTGAGGTGATGCGGCCCTACCTCGACACCATCCCGTTTGCGGGAACGCTGACCGGCCACCTCAAGGCCAATGGCTTTCTCGACACGCTGCGCCTTGGCGGGGATCTCCACTTCGCCGACGCGTTGGTGGAGGGCGCGCCGCTCTCGCACCTCGTCATCGACGGCGTGGTCCACTTCGGGGGCAAGGTGGGTGCGGTCTTCGACGATTTCCGGTTGATGCAGTCCGATGTCGCGCTCGCCACGGTGCACCGGGTGACGCCGTCGATGCTGCTGCCCGGCACGATGCACCTCGACGGCCATCTCAACGGTCCCTGGGAGAACGCCGACTTCCTCGGCACCGCCGAACATCACGCGCCGAACGGCGCAGTATCTCGACTGATCGGCGCGGTCCGGCTCGACGTCCGCGACACCAGCTTGGGCATCACGCTCGATGCCAACTTCGACCAGCTCTCCTTCGACGCCTTGCGCACCGCCTATCCCAACATCACCGCCCGCGGCGGGCTGGTCGGTCATGTGCAGGCCTCCGGTACGCTCGCCGCGCTCGACATCGATGCCAATGTCACCGGCGACATCGGCACCGTGATGGCCAAGGGTCGGATCGCCGCCGAGTCGCCCCGCTTCAGTGCCGATTCGCTGACGCTGGCCATCGAGCGCTTCGATCTCGCGGCGTTGATGGGCTCGGGAGAGTCGTCGTCACTCAACGGCCGGATACTGGTCACCGGCACGATTGATTCGCTGACGCCGCCCAACGGTCGGGCAGAGCTGCATCTCGATCGATCCCGCGTGGGAGGCATCACCTTCTCGAGTGCGACGGCCCAGCTCTCGGCTGCCAATGGCATTGTCACCTTCGATACGGCGACCGTCACCTGGCCCGACGGCAGCCTTGCCGCGCGCGGGACGCTCGGCTGGGCGGCGCCCGACTCGGGCACCCTCTCCGTCGAGGGCCACGCCACCGCGCTCGGCTCGCTCGACTCGCTGGTGCGTGCGACCCTCGGCTTTGCGCGCGACACCCTTCATCCCAATCGCTTCAACGGTACCGCCACAGCGAAATTCGAGGTGAGGGGGTCGCGGGACCGGATGTCGCTGGCCGGCACGCTCGACGCCCACAGCCTGGTGCTCGATGATTGGCGGATCAAGATGGTGCACGCCACGCTGAGCGCGGATTCGCTCGGCGCCAAGGGTCTGGCGATGAATGCCTTCATCGATTCGCTGAGTCACGGTGCGCAGTTGGCGGACTCGATTCAGCTGCTCGCCTCCGGTCGCACCGACTCACTGGTGCTGAGTGGTGGCGGGCATATGAACGATGTGACGGTGGCGGGGGCCGGCAGCTGGGTGACCCATCCGGCGGACCATGTCCTCAACCTGCGCAGGCTCGCGGTGGACTTCCCGCGGCAACAATGGCGGTTGACGGCGCCGGCGCGGTTCACCGTCACCGACCAGGCCACCACGCTGGCCGACACGGTCCAGTTCCAGGCTCGCGACGGGAGTGGGCTGATCACCCTCTTCGGCGCCATTCCCGGGGCGGGCGAGGGCAACCTCGGCGCCAGCATCGTGGGACTGAGCATGGCCGACGTCTACGGCCTGCTCCAGCGCGACACCACCGTGCTCAGCGGACTCGCGAGCCTCGACTTCCGACTCGGCGGTTCGCGCGAGGCGCCGACGCTGCGCGGCAACGCCTCACTCACCGGCGCGGTCTCGGGAGACGTCCACGCGCCGCTGATTCACGCGGCGTTCGACTATGTCGATCGACGCCTGCGCTCCAACGTCACCTTCTGGACGACGGGTGCCCCGATCCTGGAGGTGGACGCCTCGCTGCCGCTCGATCTCGCGCTCACCGCGCGCGAGAACCGGCGCATCGCCGGACCGCTCTCCATCACCGCCCAGGCCGACTCGATCGACCTGCTCGTGCTCGAGGCGCTGTTGCCGAGCGTGCGCAACAGCCGCGGCTCCATGCGGCTCAACTTCATGGCGTCGGGTAGCTGGGATGCGCCGAAACTGCAGGGCGATCTGGCCCTGCGTGATGCCGCCATGACGGTCCCGGCGCTCGGCGTGCGCTATGACGCCATCAACGGCAAGGCCCGATTCACCGGCGACTCGTTGCTGGTCGACAGCCTGCGCCTGAACAGCGGCGGTGGCTCGCTGATGGTCAACGGCGACGTCCGCTTCACCAACCTCAGCCGGGCCACACTCGACCTGCGGCTCGACTCGCGCGACTTCCTGGCGATGGATTCCCCGAATTTTCTCCGGCTCCGGCCCACAGGCGACGTCACCCTGACCGGGCCGCTGCTGCAGCCGGTCCTGCGCAGCGCCAATGGTGCGCCGGTGCTGGTGACGGGCAGTGTGCTCTACTTCGCCGACCTGATCACCAAGAACTCCCTCGACACCCAGGACCCGCTGCTCCGCGACCTGGTGGATACGCTGACGATCCGGCGCCGCGGACTCGGCCCGGACTTCCAGAATCGCTTTCTCGATTCGTTGCGCATCGAGAACCTCACCTTCAATCTGGGCAGCGATGACTGGCTTCGGTCGAGCGAGGCGAATATCCAGCTCGAGGGTCAGGTGCGGGTGGACAAGCTCCGCAAGCAGTACCAGCTCGCCGGCACACTGAACGCGCCGCGCGGGACCTACACCCTCCGCATCGCGGGCATCTTTCCGCGCGTCTTCAATGTCGAGAGCGGAACGGTGCAGTACAGTCGGGAGCCCGACCTGAACGCCTCGCTGAACATTCGGGCGAGTCATCATGTGCGCACCAACGAGGGCGACGACATCCTCATCTCGGCTGCCATCACCGGGTCGATCGCCGTCCCCAAGGTGGAGCTGTCGAGTCCCGGCCGGAACCTCACGAACAACCAGATCGTTTCCTATCTTGCCGTCGGTCGGCCGGACCTCCAACTTGGCAGCGGCGACGTCGGTACCCAGGGCGTGGCCGTGCTCTCGCGAGAACTGCAGCGCTCGATTCTCGCGCTCGGGCTGCCGCTCGATGTGCTGGAGTTCAGCCTGCCGACGGGGCTGGGGAGCTCCTCGCTGGCGCAGTTCTCTGCTGGCAAGCAGCTCGGCGACAAGTGGTTCGTCATGGTGAATGCGGGGCTCTGTGTCGGTGCCGGCACGTCGAGTCTCTCTCAACGCAACTTCGGCGCCTCCCTGGAGTACCGCATGACGAACCAATTCCGGCTGCAGGCCAGTGCCGCGCCGGTCCAATCGTGTGGTGGTAACCGCACCGCCGATGTCTTCAGCACGCTGACGCGCTATCAGCTCGGCGTCGATCTCCTCTGGTCCAGGGAATACTGAGTGCCGCGTGCACTCCTGATCACAAATCCCGTCGCCGCCCGCACCAGAATCCGCACCATCCCGCAGATCGAACGGGTGTTCCGCGCGGCGGGTTGGGAGATCGACCCGCGCACCACCACCAAGCGCGGCGATGCCTACACCCTGGCCCAAGAGGGAGTCGCCAACGGCGTGGATGTGGTTGCGGTCTTCGGCGGTGACGGCACCACCATGCAGGCGGCCACCGCACTGGTCGGCACCGAGGTGTCGCTTGGACTCATCCCCGGCGGCACCGGCAATCTGTTGGCCGCCAATCTCGGCCTGCCCATGCACCCCATCCGGGCGGCGCGGGCGATCGTCAATGGGCAGCCACGCCGAATCGACCTCGGTCGACTGGAGAATGGCGAAGGGGTGCAGTACTTCGCCGTCGCGGCCGGAGCGGGCATTGATGCGAAGGTGATGACGGAGACGTCTGCGCTGCGGAAGCGGAAGTGGGGGACCATGGCGTATGTGGCGACCACACTCCGGCTCCTTCCCAAGGTGCAGACCCACCTCTTTCGCATCACCGTCGACGGCGAGGTGTACGAGGCGGACGCGGCCATGATGCTGGTCGCCAACTGTGGCATGATGATCCCGCCGATCATCAGCATCGGCGACGACGTGGTCCCCGACGATGGTTGGCTCGACATCGTGGTAGTCCAGGCGACCTCGGTGGTCGGGGGCATCCGGGCCATCTGGCACCTCGTCCGCGACGCCAAGGGCACCTACGGCAAGGACGTCTTCGTGGCCCGGCGGAAGGGAAAAGAGGTCAAGGTCGAGGTGCTCGGGGAGGTGCAACCGGTTCAACTGGATGGAGATGGCGGTGGAGAGACCCCCTTCACCGTGACCCTCCTGCCTGGCGCGCTCTCGGTCATTCAGGGGCCGCGCTGAAAGTGGGGGGTATCTTCCGGGTCAGGACTGTCCGATAGATTCTCAAGAGAGGGCCGCTCCTCCGCTTCACGTGACCTTCACCGAGCGATCACACACTCATGGCCGATTCCCTCCTCCTCATCGATGACGACGCCGAGATCCTCCGGATCATCGGGGCGTTCTTCGAGCAGCGGGGATGGGACGTCTACGGGGAGCTGACGGGCGAGGCCGGGCTGGAGATGTTCAACCGGGCCATCCCCGAGGTGGTGATCGTCGATCTGCACCTCCCCGGCATGGACGGGATGGAGGTGCTTGATCATCTCCACGGTCGCGACACCGCCGTGATCGTCCTCACCGGCGACAACGACGTGCGCACCGCGGTCCAGGCCATGCAACTCGGCGCGGAGAATTTTCTGGTCAAGCCGGTGGACCTGAGTCACCTGCTCGTCGCGGTCGAGCGGGCGGCCGAGAAGATCCATCTTCGCCGGGTCAATCGCACCCTGATCGGGCAGAGCGCTGCCAGCGAAGGACTCGAATCGCTCGGCCCCTCGCCGCTGATGCGCGAGATCGCCCGCCAGACCGCCCTGCTCGCGCGGAGTGACCGTACCGCCGTGCTGCTGCAGGGCGAGGGAGGTGTGGGCAAGCGGTGGGTCGCCCGGCTGATCCATGATGTCTCAAATCGATCGAGTGAACCGTTCATCGAGGTGGCTTGCTCCGCCTCCGACCCGGCCTGGCTCGAAGCCGAGCTCTTTGGGCGGGACGAAAAGCAGGAGGGGGACCAGCGCCGGCAGGGGCTGCTGGAGATCGCCGATGGCGGGACCCTCTTGCTCGACGAGGTGTGCGACCTGCCGCTGGAATTGCAGGCCAAGCTGCTGACCGTGCTCGAGACCAGGGCGTTCCGGCGGGCCGGCGGTATCCGCGAAATTCCGGTGGACGTTCGGGTGATCGCCGCGACGTCGAAGGATGCGAAGGCGGCAGTCGATGCCGGGGAGCTGCGGCAGGATTTCTACTATTACCTCAATGTCGTGCCGCTCACGGTGCCGCCATTGCGGGAGCGCAGCAAGGATGACATCATGGCGCTGATCCGTGGCTTCCTGCGCGACATGACGCCGTCGATGCCGGGTTCGCCAACGCGACTCTCCGACGAGGCCCTCGAACGGATGCTGCATCACTCGTGGCCCGGCAATGTGCGCGAGCTGCGGAATGTGCTGGAACGTTCGCTTCTGCTGGCACGGGGCCATCCCCGCGTGGCGGCGGAGCACCTGCCGCCGGAATTCCGGCTGCACCGCGGGCCGCTCGACCGACGCCACCTGCCGCTCACGATGGAGGAGCTGGAACGGATGCACATCGAGCGCACCCTGAAGCACCACGGCGGCAACCGGACCCGCTCGGCGGCGGAGCTGGCCATTTCGCGCGCCACCCTGATTGCCAAAATCAAACGCTACGGCATCGACCAGTAATGGCTGCCACCTCCTCCCGTCCCGCCCTCGTCGAACGCGACGCGATGATCTGTCGCGCTTGCGGCCGCGAGGCGCGCGCGTCGGAAGGATATCCCTGTGAATCGTGCGGCACCTTTCTCTGCCTGGTGTGCACCATCCGCGGCGTGACGCGCTGTCGCGATTGCGTCGAGAAGGCGAAGACCGATTGAACGGCCTGCTCGTCTCCACCTCCGTTGTGCCCCTCCTCTCCGAACCGCGACTCTCGAGTTCCCAGCTCTCCCAGCTGGTGCTGGGCGAGGGGGCCGAAGTACTCGAAACCGTCGGGACCATGCTGCGAGTGCGGACCGTGCTCGATGCCTACGAGGGCTGGTTGCATCGCGGCTACGTCTCGCTCGCCCCGATGGCTGAGGTGGAGCAGTGGCTGGTGAGCGCCAGCTGGTCCCTGGGCGCGCTGATTGAACGGCGCGACGAGATGCTGGTGCGCGCGCCGCATCGCTCCCGCCTGGTGATGGAGGGGGCGGAGTGGCTCCGCCTCCCCGACGGGCAGAGCGCGAAGCTGCTCGAGGGTGAGGTGCGGCCCTACGGCGAGGCGATCATCGCCTGCTCGGCCGCGTCTCCCGAGGAGTGGGCCTGGAGCGAGTTTGCCGGTACCCCCTACCTCTGGGGTGGCATCACCGCGTCCGGCATCGACTGCTCGGGCCTGGTGCAGGTCACCTTCGTGCTGCGCGGTATTGCGCTGCCCCGCGACTCTCGCGATCAGGTGGCGCACGGGCGCGTCATCGCGCCGGACGACCGCCGTCCGGGGGACCTGCTCTTCTTCCGCGCCGAGGATGCCGACCGGATCGACCACGTCGCCTTTCTGGCCGCCAACGACGAACTGGTGCATGCCACGGTCGCGACGGGATGCGTCACCCGGGAGCGCTGGGACGACGGGTCACGCGCGGCGTCGATGCGCGAACGGCTCGTGGCGGTGCGTCGGCTGACATGATCCGGCGTCTCGTGCTCTTCGACATCGACGGGACGCTCCTCTCGAGCGCGTCGGCCGGCTCGCGCGCGCTGCGTCGTGCCTTCGCCGACGAGTTCGACGCCCTCGACTTCTTCGATCGGGTGCGCTTCGATGGCAAGACGGATCGCCAGATCATCGCCGAGCTCTACCATGCAGCCGGTGAAGCGGAGCTCGCCCAGGAGTCGCGAATCAGCGCCGTCCTCGACCGCTACCTCGGGCACCTGCCGGGGGCACTCGCCGATCGTGCCGAGATGGTGCTGGTGATGCCGGGCGTGCCGGAGTTGCTCGACGCGCTGCATGGTCGCGACGATGTGGTGGTCGGGCTGCTGACCGGCAATGTGGTACCCGGGGCGAAGCTGAAGTTGGGTGCGGCGGGGATTTCGTTCGAGCGTTTCCAGCTCGGTGCCTACGGCTCGGATAGTGCCCACCGCCCCGATCTCCCGCCGATCGCCGCGGAACGGGCGAAGCCGTGGTTCGGTCGTCGGCCGCATGGCGACGAGGTGGTGATCATCGGCGACACGCCGGCCGACGTCACCTGCGGCGCCTCGATCGAGGCGCGCGCCATCGCGGTGGCCACCGGCGCATACTCCACCGACGAACTGCATGCTGCGGGTGCCGCAGCCGCGTTCACCAACCTGGCCGACACCGCCGCCGTGCTGGAATCGATCCTGTGACCGACACCAACACGCTCGCGCCGCTGGGGGCGGAGCTCGGACGGATCGCCCGCCCGGGCACCAACGCGCCCTTCGACGACGTGCGGTTTGCGCTGCTGGACGAACTGCTCGCCGCCAAGCAGGGCGCTCCCATGGCACACGCGGCGTGGCAGCAGGCATTCGACCACGCCGCCCGCTCACTCCGGATGCGGGTGATCGAGAAGGCCGAACGCGGGCTGCGCGAGGCGGGGCAGATCTCCCGCTACTCCGCCCGCCGACTGGCCGCTCTCCTCCCCGATGCCGAGGCTGCCGATGCTCTGCTGCATCGGTTACTGGCCGAGGGGATGCCACTCGAACGCTGTGAAGCGCTGCCCGACAATGACGCTGCCCGCCGCCGTCGCGCGCTCGCTCTCGAGGCGGCGTGGGAAGGGGCCGTCGGCATTGCCAGGGGCGAGGCGGGGCGCTGGCGCCTCCGCGCCGCCCAGGTGGCCGAGTGGCGGCCCTCCCGCCGACCGTTCTGGATCGGCGCGGGGGTGGTGCTCGCGCTGACGGTGCTGGTGGCGGCGTGGCTGGGTGGGCAACTCCGCGCCCCAGCCTGGTTCACCCCGGTGAGCCGATTCTGGTGGGGTCTGCCATGGCCGTGATCGGACTCGGACTCGACGTGGTCGAGAGCTCGCGGGCCAAGGCGCTGCTCGACCGTCACGGTGCCCGCATCCTGGCGCGCGTGCTGACCGACGAGGAGCGCCGGTACGTCGAGAGCCTCGCCGACCCCGTGCCGGCGTTCGCGGCACGGCTGGCAGCCAAGGAGGCCGTCTACAAGGCCCTCCAGCTCCTCCCCGGAGCCCGGGGGGTGGGTTGGCGGGAGATCGGCGTCCGTCGGCTCCCTGACGGCCGTCCGGAGATCGTGCTCACGGGCCGGGCGCTCGAGTTGTTGCTGCCGCACCGTGTCGTCATCCACATCTCCCTCAGTCACAGCCACGACGTGGCGGCGGCGGTGGCGATTCTCGAAGGCTGAGGGGGTTCTTTCCTCCCTCGGGCAGTGCTGCCCGAGCCTGGCACATCACATCTGCAGGGGCCCCTAGCTAACCCGACTTGGCAGCCATACTTTCCTCCGTCCTCACAAAAGCAATTGAGAATGATTCTCATCCATGCGGCAACGACAGTCCTGACTCTTCTCGGTGCCGCGCGCACCGACTCCACCGTCATCGCGCGGCGGATTGCCGCAAGCGTGCAGTTGGCGGCGCAGGAATATCGGATTGGAGTGGTGCAGGGTCGGGTCGTTGCCCAGAGCGAAGTCGATGAAGCGAAGATCTTTCTGGAGAATGCGGCCCAGACCGCCAAGCTGCTCCCGCCGCCTGCCGCCGCTGCGTCGGCCCTCAACATCGAGGCAATGCGGCAGCTGATCCTCAAGGTCGGCGCCCCGGATTCCGTCGACGTGCTCGCCCGGGTCGCCCTCGACGCGCTCGCGCATGAGCTCGGCGTGGTGCTGGTGGTGATGCCCGACGGGGTTCCCTCGCTGGTGCGTGGTGCCGAGCTCTTCCGGGCCGAATGCACCAGCTGTCACGGCGAGGGTGGCCGGGGCGATGGTCCGGCCGCGATTGCGATCTCGCCGGCCCCGACCAATCTCGCCAATGCCGCGGCACTGACCCACGCCACGCCGCTCTCGTTCTACCAGCGCATCACCATCGGCGTCGCTGGCACGGCGATGCCCTCCTACGAGACCAGGTTCTCGACTGCCGACCGGTGGGCGCTGGCGGCGTACGTGACCTCGCTGCGTCAGCCGAAGGCCTCGGGCGTCGTGCCGGTGCCGCTCCGCGACTACGCCGTCACGGCTTCACTCACCGATCAGGATCTGCTCGACTCGCTCGGCAGCGGTGCCGGCCCCCAGCAGGTGGCGGCGGTCCGCAACTATCAAGAGCCGCTCGAGTCGGCCGACCGCGCCAGTCGGGTCTTCGATTCCGTGCGGACCATCCTGCGCGGTGCCGTGGCGCTTGGCGTGGAGGGGAAGCACGAGGACGCGGCGGCGGCGGCCTTCGACGCCTACCTCGAGTTCGAGCAGGTGGAGCGGATGGTCCGGGCCAAGCGTCCTGACCTGGCAACGACGCTCGAGGCGGCGTTCGCGACGCTGCGCACCCGACTCTCCGGCGGCGCGATGCCGGCCGAGATCAACGGCGTGAACCGCGATCTCAGCTCGGCACTCGATCTGGCCGAGCGTGCGGTGGGCGACCGGACCTCGCCGACGTCGCTCTTCCTCGAATCGCTGGTGATCATCCTGCGCGAGGGGCTTGAGGCGATCCTGATCATCGGGGCGCTGATGGCGTTTCTGGTCAAGACGGGCGCTGGTCATCGTCGCCGCGACATTCACATCGGCGTCGGCGCGGCGGTCGCCCTCTCGATCCTCACCGCGGTGCTGCTGCAGACGGTCTTCGTGCTCTCGACCGCGCACCAGGAACTGATCGAGGCGTGCACCCTGGCGGTCGCGGTGGTGGTGCTCTTCTACGTCAGCTACTGGCTGCTCTCCAAGATGGAGGCGACGCGCTGGACCCAGTTCGTGAAGGAACGGGTGCAGGTGGCGGTCACCGGTGGCTCGGCCCTCGCGCTGGCGTCGGCCGCGTTCCTCGCGGTCTATCGCGAAGGCTTCGAGACGGTGCTCTTCTATCAGGCACTCTTCGTCTCGGGCGGATCGGTTGGCACCACCTTCTGGCCGGTCATGTCCGGGCTGGTGGTTGGCGGGGCGGCGCTTGCCGTGGTCTACTTCGCGATCAATCGCTATGGCATCCGGCTGCCACTCACACCGTTCTTCGGCGTGACCTCGGCGTTCCTCTACTACACGGCGTTCGTGTTCGCAGGCAAGGCGGTCGCGGAGTTCCAGGAGGGCGGCATGGTCGGCCTCACCCCGCTGAGCGGATGGTGGCCACGGCTCCCCGCACTGGGGATCTATCCCACCGTCGAGACGATGCTGGTCCAGGGTGTGCTGCTGCTGCTCGCGGTGGTGGCGCTGGTGTGGATCTTCGTGGTGAATCGTGTGCCGGGGAATGTTCCGGTGGCGGCGGCGATGACGCCGATGCCCTCACCAGAAACGCCCAGCAAGGTCATCGGAAATCCCCCGACGATCGAGGCCAACGTGCTCCGTTCGCTTGAGCGGATGGATGCCGACCTCGCCGCGATCAAGGCCGAGGTGGAGCGGCTGCGGGACACGGTGGTGGAGTCGTCGGCCGACCAGGTGGCACGGGACTAGGGCGACCTGGCGGGGCCGACGTAAGCCCGTGTCGGTCGAGTGGGTACATGCGAAACGGCCCGCCGATTGGCGGGCCGTTTCGATTGGGAGGTCCCAGAACGCCCCCTGAGTATACGAAGACGAACGGATGTGTTCGCTTCACCCTTCTTCGTCCTGGGACTTTCTCGTGTGGTGCCGACTGCGCACCGACTGAGGTGTATCCTACGGCGCCTTGGCGGAGCTGTCAACCCCACCCAGCCATGGCCCCGGGGCGACCGCCCGCTGGGGCGACCAGATCCTCACCAGAGCGATTCCGACCACCGCAATCGCGACCGAAGTGAGCTGTGCCACGGTGAACGCGCCGAGCAGGCGATCGTCCTTGGCGCGCAGGATCTCGACGCAGAAACGTTCGACGCCGGCGAAGGCGAGATACGCCCCGAACAGCCAACCGGTGCCGCGCGGCTTGCTGCGCCAGCGCCAGAGAATCGCGAAGACGATCAGCATGCTGAAGGTCTCGTACAGTTGCGTCGGATGCACCGCCATCACGGTATTCGCTGCCACGCTGTCGGGGATCTGCACATGGAAGAGTCGCAGGTTCTCGGCCGTGCTTGGGGGCGAGCCGAGCGGAAAGCGAACGCCCCAGGGCAGGGAAGTGGGGCCGCCGTAGTCGTCGCCCACCACGAAGCAGCCGACGCGGCCGATGGCGTACGCTGCGGGAAGCACCAGGGCCGCAAGGTGGGCGGTCCAACGGATCGGGACGCGCCGCCGCCAGCCGTTGAGGATGACGCCCAGCGCACCGCCGAAGAAACCGCCGTACCACACCAGCCCGCTGCGACTGAACAGGCCGCCACCGTTGAGCACCACGAACCAGAGCTTGGCGCCGACAATGCCGCCCACCACGGCCCCGAAGATCAGGTCGCCGGCGTACTCGGTGTTGAAATGCAGGTGGCGCAGTTCGCGATCGAGGATCCACCCGGCCATGAGGAACGCGAGCGCCATCATGATGCCGAAACCGGTAATGTCGACGTTGATGACCGGGATGGTGAAGACGAGGGGATAGGCGGTGATCACGCACCAGCTCCGGTTGTCGTGAGAAGGCCCGGCAAGGCGATGGCATCGCGCGCATCGAGCTCCATGCCGTGGCGTTCGCCCTGGGCGAGCCGCCAGCTGCCGGCGGCACCGATCATGGCGGCGTTGTCGGTGTTCAATCGCGGCGAGGCCACCGCGACTCGGGCGAACGGTGCGACCGCGTCGCGCATCGCCGTGGCGAGCGCACGATTGCAGGCGACGCCGCCGCCCAGGACGATCAGCGAGCGTTCGCACTGCTCGGCCGCCCAGCGGGTCTTGGTGACCAGCACCTCGATCACGGCATCCTGGAAGCCGCGCGCCAGATCGGCGCGGTCACGCTCGAGGTCGTCACTCTGTTCGGTGGCGCGGAGCACGGCAGTCTTCAGCCCCGAGAACGAAAACTCGTAGCTCATCTCACCGCCCGGGAGCTTGAGCAGCGGGCGCGGCAGCCGGAACCTCGAAGGATTGCCGGTCGCAGCGAGGCGTTCGATGGCCGCCCCGGCGGGATAGTCGAGACCGAGGAGCGAGCCGACCTTGTCGAAGGCCTCGCCCGCGGCATCGTCACGGGTCTCGCCGAGCAGGTGATACTCGCCCCAGGCCGGCACATCGAGCAGCATGGTGTGTCCGCCACTCACCAGCAGTGCCGTGAACGGTGGCTGGGCAGTGGCGTCCTCCAGCGTGGGCGCGAAGAGATGGCCCTCGAGGTGGTGCACGCCGATGAGCGGGAGCGATTCCCGCCATGCGAGCGTCTTGGCCCAAGTCACGCCGACGAGCAACGCCCCGAGCAGCCCGGGACCGCGCGTGACGGCGATGCCATCGATATCCGCAATTGTCACCCCGGCCTGGGCGAGCGCATCATCGACCACCGGGCCGACGGTGGCGAGGTGGGCGCGGGAGGCGAGTTCCGGCACCACGCCACCGAAGATGCGATGGACGTCCTGCGAGAGGATGGCGAGACCGTCCAGCACGAGCGTGGCCCCCTCCCGCCGAAGCACTGCAGCGGAGGTCTCGTCGCAGGAGGTCTCGAGGGCGAGGACGCGCATGTCAGCGTCCGCCGGCGAGCAGCTGTTCGATGCGCCGATGCATCTCGGGCGAATCCCACTCGTCGGCACCGAGCGAGGTGTAGGCCACCCGACCATCGCGACCAATCAGGAAACTCTGTGGCACGCCGATGGTCTGGAACGCCTGCTGGATGTTGCCGCTCTGGTCGTGCAGGATGTCGAAAGTCAGTCCGACCTGTCGTGTGTAGGCCAGGATACCGGTGCTGTCGCCCTCATCAACACTCACGGCGGCAACACGGAATCCCCGCCCCTCGTAGCTGGTGTAGAGGCGCTCGATCGACGGCATCTCCCGGCGGCACGGTCCGCACCAGGTTGCCCAGATGTTGATGAGTGTGACGTGCCCCTTGTAGGCCGCGCGCAGCGAGATGCTGTCGCCCGAGGGGAGGCTCTGGAGTCGGTAGTCGGGAGGGCGCTGGCCCATCACGGCACGGTCCGGCGCCGGGGCGAACCGGGTCATCGCCCAGGCGCCCACTCCGATTCCGGCCACCGCGGCGACCGCCACGACCCACCCGGCGACCCTCACTGCGTCGGTTCAGCGAGCAGGGTCTCGACCAGGTGGCGACTCTCGGCGGAGTTCCAGGGATGGGCGCGCGGCACCATGCGCACGATGTTCCCGCGCTTGTCGATCAGGAAACTCTCCGGCACGCCGGTGGTCTGATAGGTCGCCTTGATGGTGCCGGGCTGGTCGTGCAGGACATCGAAATGAATTCCGTACTCCTTGGCAAACTTCTTGACCACGTCGTCGTTGCCTTCATCGACACTGACCGCGGCAATGTGAAAGCCCTTGTCCTTGAGCGCCAGATAGAGCGAGTCGAGTGCGGGAATCTCTTCCTTGCACGGGTCGCACCAGGTGGCCCAGATGTTCACGAGGGTGACCTGTCCGCGATACTTGGCGTAGAGCGAGACGGGCTTCCCCGTCGCCAGGTCGGTGGCGGTGAAGTCGGGAGCCGCCACGCCAAGTTGGATGCTGGCGGGGGCGGAACTGACAAGCTTCCAGGTACCCAGGGCGAGCGCCGCCACGATGCCCAGCACCATCAACCACTGTTTCATGATCAGACCCTCACCAGACAGGCTCGCTTGAGTGCACGCACCGCTTCGGCTGCGTCGGGCTGACCGAAGACGGCGGTTCCCGCCACGAAGGCGGTGGCACCGGCGGCATGCGCATCGGCAATCGTATCGGCGGTGATGCCGCCATCCACCTCGATGATTGCGTCCGCCCCGCGATCGCTCAACAGCGATCGCACCCGACGGATCTTCTCGGCCGACGCGCGCAGATACTTCTGGCCACCAAAGCCGGGATTGACCGTCATCACCAGCACGAGGTCGACATCGCGCCACACCTCTCCGAGCATGTCGATCGGGGTGGCGGGATTGAAGGCCAGCCCCGCCTTCATGCCCAGCTCGCGCGCCCGGGCGAGGTAGCGCTGGGCGTGCGCGGTGGCTTCGGCGTGGAAGGTGAACACGTTCGCGCCGGAATCGGCGTATTCATCGAGGTAGCGTTCGGGATGTTCGACCATGAGGTGGACATCAAGCGGCAGGTCGGTCGCCTGACGGAGGGCGCGCAGCACCGGACCGCCGAAGGAGAGATTGGGCACGAAATGGCCGTCCATGATGTCCACGTGGATCCACTCCGCCCCACCTTCGGCTGCAGCGGCGACGTTCTCGCGCAGGCGGCCAAGGTCGGAGTTGAGCACGCTCGGTGCAATCAAGGCAGTCACTCCATCGCTCCACTGATTGTCAGGTTCACGGCACTTCCCCTCGTCAACAATTCGCCAGCGATTGGCGACTGCACCAGCACGGTGCCGGCCTTTCCTTCCATCCGCTGCTCGAGCGTGCCGACCCGGAGCCCAAGCGCGACGAGTCGGTCGCGCGCCACCCCGAGCGGGAGCCCGATCAGGTCGGGTACCTTCACCGAGGCGGGCCCGCTGCTGATGCTGACATCGACCTCGCGTCCGGGCCGCACCACCGACCCGCTGGCCGGCACGACGGAGACGACGGTGCCGAAGTCATCGTCACCCTTGAGCGTGTCGATCACCCCGATCTTGAGTCCTGCCGCCTGCAGTACGTCGACGGCGAGGTCGAGGTCGAGTTCACTGACGTCCGGCACGGTGACCGTCGGCGCGCCATTGCTCATGGCCAGCTTCACCTGGGCCCCTTCCGGAAGCATCGTCTCCGGGGCGGGCGATTGCCAGACCACCCGACCGGCGGGGACCAGTGGGTCGCGGATCGTGTCAGTGATTCGCCCGCGCAGCGCCGCCCGGCCGAGCATGGCCAGGGCACTGTCGACCGGAGCTCCCCGCAGCTGAGGCACCAAGACCTGCTTTGGGAGAATCGGCGCCGGGTAGATCGCGCAGGTGAGCAGGTAGCCGCCCAGCGACGCGGCGGCGAGCACTCCTGCCACCATCAGTCGCCGCCGTCGTCTGGCCGCCGCGCCGGGTGGCGGGCTCACCGGGCGCGCACCAGTCTGGAGGCGAAGGCGCCGTCGATACCATCCCGATGTGGCAGGGTGGCCAGGTCTCCCACGGCGCTCACCAGTTCTGCTGGAAATCCGTCCGGTGGCTGGCGCCGGAAGGTGCGGTGACGGGCCAGGAACGCGGTCACTTGCTGCTCGTTTTCCTCGGGCTCAAGGGAACAGGTAGCGTAACATAGCACGCCCCCCGGAGCGACCACCTCAGCCATCGCGTCCAGCAGCATTGCCTGCTCGGCGGCGAGTCGCTCGAGCGCTGCCGGCGTCACCCGGAGCCTCGCGTCGGGGTGCCGGGCGAAGGTGCCGGTCCCCAAGCACGGCGCATCGAGGAACGCCGCGGAGAGCGACCGCACCGGCGGATGCGCGGCGTTGGCGACGATGGCGAATTCGCGGCCCGACCCGGCGCGTTGCAGGTTCTCGCTCAGGCGGGCCACCCGGCGGACAGACGCATCGGCGGCGATCACCCGGGCCGCCCGGCGGCCGAGGGCCATCGCCTTCCCTCCGGGCGCGGCGCAGGCGTCGTAGATGGTGGAGCCGGGGAGGAAACCGGCGAAGCGGACGACCAGCGCCTGGGCGGGGTCCTGCACGAAGAAGGCGCCCTCGGCGAAGCCCGGGAGCAGCTCCGGGCGCGAGCGATCGACCACCAGTCCGGCGCCGAACGGGGCGGGGAAGGTGGGGATGTCCGCCTCCGCGAAGAGTCGCTCGAGGTCACCGGTGGAGCGCCGCGCCGGCTGCACCACCAGTGGCGGGTGACCGTTGTTCCACTCCAGCAGTGTGCGGGTATCGGTCTCACCGAAGCGGGCGATCCAGCGGTCGACCAGCCAGTTGGGATGCGATGCCTCGAAGAGGTGAAGCGGTTCGTCGGGTGTGGAGGCACGCGCCGTCGCGAGCTTGCGCAACACGGCGTTGGTGAAGCCGGCCACATGATCGCCGATCCGCTCGCGCGCGAGCGAGACGCTGGTGGTCACAGCGGCATGCGGCGGGATGCGCTCCAGTACATACAGCTGGTAGGCGGCGATGCGCAGGATGTCGAGCAGGTCGGGAGCGACCGAGGTAATGCCCCGCGTCACATGGCGTGCGATCAGGCCATCGAGCACCTGCGAGTGGCGCAACACGCCGGCCGCGAGCTCGTGCGCGAGCCGACGATCGACATCGGGCAGCTCGCCGAGTCCGCGGTCGAGGGCGGCGTCGAACGGTGTCCCGCCACGAACGGCATCGAGTATGGTGAGGGCCCCGCGACGCGAGGCCAGGCCGGGAGCGGTCAGCGCAACATCCCTTCCGTGGGCGAGGACGGCACCGCCACCTCGCGTCGCGGCATCCGCCCGGCATGCCAAGCGCGTCGCCCGGATTCCACCGCGAGTCGCATCGCCGTTGCCATCTCGACCGGATCGCGCGCCTCGGCCAGTGCCGTGTTCATCAGGATGCCGTCGACGCCCTGCTCCATCACCAGGCAGGCGTCGGAGGCGGTTCCCACGCCGGCATCGACAATCACCGGCACCGAGAGCCGACTCTTGATGGTGCGGATGAAATACGGATTGAGCAGGCCGAGTCCCGACCCGATTGGCGAGGCGAGCGGCATCACGGCCACGGCGCCGGCGTCTTCAAGACGGAGCGCGGTGATCAGGTCGTCGTTGGTGTAGGCGAGGACCTTGAACCCTTCCTTGGCCAGCACGATGGTCGCTTCGAGCAGTCCGGTAGTGTCGGGAAGGAGCGTCTCCTTGTCGCCGATCACCTCGAGTTTCACGTAGTCGTTGAAGCCGGCCTCGCGAGCCAGGCGAGCATAGCGGATCGCCTCGTCGGCGGAATAGCAGCCGGCGGTATTGGCGAGCAGGAAATAGCGGTCGGGTGTGAGGTGATGGAGAATGCCCAGCTCATCGGCGCGATCGAGATTCACGCGGCGCACCGCCACGGTCACCACCTCGGCACCCGACGCGTCGATGGCACGGAGCATCTCGTCGTTGCTGCGATACTTTCCGGTGCCCACCATCAGGCGCGAGTGAAAGGACTTCCCGGCAATCTCCAGCATTCACCCACCCCCAACAAAGTGTACGATCTCGACCTGGTCTCCCTCGACCACCGGCGTGGACGCCAGCAGGGGGCGCCGGACGATGACGCGATTCAATTCCACCACCACCGCGCGCGGATCGAGGCCGAGCTCGGCCAGCAGCTGCTCGACGTTCTCCGCGTGGGCCGTGGTGCGTGCATCGCCGTTGATCACCAGCTGCATGACACCCTCACAGGTCGAGCCATGGTGCGATGAGCCGGCGCGCGGCATCAAAGGGTCGCTCCTCGTCCCAGACGGCACGGATGGCGGCAACACCCCAGGCGCCGGCATTGTGTGCTTCGCGGGCCCGTTCAAGGGTGACGCCGCCAATGGCGAAAGATGGCACCCCTCGCGACACGATTCGTGACAGGAGCGTGATACCTCCCGCCTGGCGGTCCTGGTGCGAGGGAGTCTCCCAGATGGTTCCCACCACCAGCGCGTCGGCGCCCTCGGCGATGGCCGCGTCGGCCTCCGCCTCGGAGTGGACCGAACGGAGGCACCAACCGTCGGCTGCAAGCAGCGGGCGCGCCTCTGTTGGAGGAAGATCCTCACTTCGCAGGATGACGCCGTGGGCCGCAACCGCGCGGGCGATGTCGGCGCGGCCGGTGACGAGCACCGCGGCCATCGGAGGAGTGGCAAGTGCCACCATCCGGGCGGCCAGGCGTGCGAGTGAATCGGCGGGAGCGGCGGGCTGTCGTGCCACCAGGGCCGCGGCGGGCCCGACGGCGGCAATGGCAGCGGCGCGCACGCCGAGGTCTGCCATGGCGGCGATCCGGTCGTCCATGAATGCGAGCAGGCGCGGCAGCGGTCTCATGCGAAGGTGGTCCCAGCCACCGGGGCGGCGCCGCGCAACCACTCGCGGGCCGGCATGCGCCGCTTCCCGGCGGGCTGCACCTCGTGAACTTCGACGGCGTCGCTGCCACAGGACACGACCAGCGATCCTGCAGACTCGATCACGGCGCCGGGCTGGGCGCCGGCGTGCGTCACCGTGTGTGCTCCGAAGAGCTTGATGTCGTGGCCGGCCAAGGTCGTCCAGGCGCCCGGCATGGGGTCCATGGCGCGGATGCGACCCACCACCGCGGCGGCCGCCTCCTCCCAACGGATGCGGGCGAGCGCGCGATCGACTTTCGGGGCGACGGTGGCCGACGTCGGGTCCTGTGGCAGTGGCGTGTCGCCCCGGGCGATCATCGGCACGGCCCGCACCAACGCCTCGGCGCCGAGCTGCGCGAGACGGTCGGTGAGGGTGCGCACGGTGTCGGTGGCGTCGACGGGCGTGGTGGCCCGGTGCCACACGGCGCCGGTGTCGAGCCCCGCCTCGACGCGCATGATCGACACCCCGGTCTCATGGTCGTTGGCGAGCAGCGCCCACTGAATGGGCGCGGCACCGCGCCAGCGGGGCAGCAGCGAGGCGTGGACGTTCACCATGCCGAGTCGCGGGATGGCGAGCAGTTCGGGGCGGAGCAGGTGGCCGTACGCCACCACGACGCCGAGATCAGGCGCGAGTTCGCGCACCTGATGGAGAAATTCCTCACCCCGCGGCCGCTCCGGCTGCCACACCGTCAGGCTGGCCTCGAGGGCGCGAAGCTTGACTGGCGGTGCCACCAGGGTGGAGTGCGAGCGGGCCTGCACGCGGTCGGGCTGGGTCACCACGGCGGCGACATCGATGCCGGCGCGGAGTAGTGCGTCGAGGCTCGGGACGGCGAAGGCGGGGGTCCCGAAGAAGAGCACCCGCATCAGGGCCCCTCTTCGGGCTCCTCGGGCGTTGGCGTGCGGGTGAGCGGCTTCCCCTTCATTTCCCGCTTCCAGCGGGAGAGAACCAGCGTGCGCTTCATCGGGCTCAAGTGGTCGAGGAAGAGGATGCCGTCGAGATGGTCGATCTCGTGCTGGATGGCGCGCGCGACCAGGCCCGAGGCTTCGAGGCGGTAGGGCGCGAAATCCTCATCGAGCGCCTCAAGCACCACCCGTTCGGGGCGCGAGACGTCGCCGTAAATCTCCGGGATGGAGAGGCAGCCTTCTTCCTTCACCTCCCGGCCGTCCGCCTCGACGATCTGGGGATTGATCATCGTCAGGGTCTGGCCCTCGGCGTTGACCACCGCGATGCGCCGCGCGATGCCGATCTGGTTGGCGGCGAGTCCGATGCCGGAGGCTGCGGCCATGGTGTCGAACATGTCGTCGACCAGCGTGCGCAACTCCTCGTCGAGCGACGCGATTTCCGCCGCACGCTGCCGGAGCACCGGCGACCCGAGCAGGTGGATGTCGCGAATCGCCATCAGCGGGTCGGTGCGGGTGCGCTCAGGTCGCCGACGCGCACGATCCGCGCCCGTTCGACCACGAGGGAACTCGTGCCGCTCTCGATGGTAATGAGATTGTCGCGCACATCCTTGACCTTGCCGACGATGCCCCCGGCGGTGATGATGCTGTCGCCCTTCTTGATGGCGGCGAGCATCGCCTCGGCCTTCTTGCGCGCCGCGCTCTGAGGCCGGATGATCAGGAAATAGAAGATCGCGCCGATGGCCAGGAGCTGGACAATCAGGAGCGTGGATTGCGTCATGGAGTGGTGCCTCTCGCGAAGTAACGCTGCCGCCACTCAGTGGCCCAGGCAGCAAAGGTGCCGTCGAGAATCTGCTTCCGGGCCTCGTCGGCGAGGCGAATCAGGAAGTGCAGATTGTGGATCGACACGAGTCGCGGACCGAGATGCTCCTCGGCGTAGAACAGGTGCCGGATGTACCCCCGCGAAAAGCGGGTGCAGGCCTCGCAGTCGCAGCTCGCGTCGAGTGGTTGCTCGTCGAGCCGCAGGGCCAGCCCGCGAACATTGACCCGTCCGTCGGCGGTCCAGGCGCTGCCATGCCTGCCGTTGCGCGTGGCCGCGACGCAGTCGAACAGGTCGACGCCCCGCGCGATTCCCTCGATGATGTCCTCGGGGAACCCAACCCCCATAAGATAACGCGGCCGATCCTTCGGCAGCGCGGGCTCGAGCTCCTCGATCACGCCGTACATGATCGGCTTTGACTCGCCCACCGAGAGGCCGCCAATGGCCACCCCGGTCCAGTCACCCGCCGCGAGGATGCCGGCGAGCGAGTCGCGGCGGAGGTCGGCCCAGGCGCCGCCCTGCACGATCGGCCAGAGGGTCTGCCGCCTGGGTGCCCCCGCGGCCAGCTGGTCGTGATGCTGGCGGGAACGCTCCAGCCAGCGCAGCGTGCGCTCCATGGCATCGCGGGCGATCTCGTGCGGCGACTGCCCCGGCGGGAGGTGGTCGAAGGCCATCGCCACGTCGGCGCCGAGATCCCACTGGATCTGCATCGCCTTTTCCGGGGTGAGCCGCCGGAGCGAGCCGTCGATGTGGGAGGTGAACTCCACGCCGTCTTCATCGAGCTTGCGGAGGCCGCTCAACGAGAAGACCTGAAAGCCGCCGGAATCGGTGAGCATCGGCTTCTGCCAGGTGGTGAAGCGGTGCAGCCCGCCCATCGCGGCCACCACCTCCTCACCCGGCCGGAGGTGCAGGTGGTAGGTGTTGCCCAGGATGATCTGGGCGCCCGCGCGCTCCACTTCGGCGGGGTGGAGTCCGCGCACCGCGCCGCGCGTGCCGACTGGCATGAAGCAGGGCGTTTGCACGCTGCCGTGCGGCAGGGTGAGTGTCCCCGCCCGCGCGGCGCCCTGTGTGGCCTCAAGCGTGAAGTCGAACAATCAACTCACCACGGCGAGGAGGCGTTCGATCTGGCGACGGTGGCGCAGGTCGTGGCCGGCCACCAAGCCCCGCAGCAGCGCCAGTGACTCGGGGCCCCGCTCCGTGTGCAGGCCGGTGCGATCGAGGTCGGCGGTGGTCAGCGTGCGCCAGATGCGGACGTTCCATTCGCGCAGGGCGACGAAGGTCGCCAGCGTCGCCTCGGGATCGGCGCCGTCGTAGTTGAAGCGATCAAGCCAGAGATTCTGGTCGTAGCCGGTGAGCGGGGCGCTCTCGCTGGTCAGCACGAGGCGGAGGCGCCAGCCGAATACCAGCTCGGCATCGGTGAGGTGCGCGATCACCTGGATCAGTGACCACTTCCCTTCGGCCTCGGGCTTCCGCCAGGCGCTCGCCGGTAGGTTGCCAAGACGGGCGCGAACCCAACGCGGCGTCTCGACCATCACCTCGATCGGATCGCGGTCGGCGAGCAGCGCGATGGTCTCCTTGACGTAGACGGGCTTGGTGGAGACATCGAGCGGATGATGGGTCATGACTTCCTCACAGGATCAACATGGCGTCGCCGTAGCTGTAGAACCGATATCCTGCCGCGACGGCGTGACGGTAGGCGGACATGGTCAGATCATATCCTGCGAAGGCGGCGACGAGCATGAGCAGCGTCGAGCGGGGCAGGTGAAAGTTGGTCAACAGGTGGTCGACCACGCCGAAACGGAATCCCGGCGTGATCATCAGCGAGGTGTCGCCGGCGCCCGCGCGGACCAGGCCACCCGGTTCCGCCGCACTCTCCAGGGCGCGCACCACCGTGGTGCCGACCGCCCAGACCTTGCCGCCGCGGGCGCGACAATCGGCGATCGCAGCAGCAGCTGCGACCGGGATGTCGTAGTGCTCGGCGTGCATCTGGTGGGCGCTCACATTTTCCGCCTCGACTGGGCGGAAGGTGCCGGGACCCACCTGCAGGTCGAGTGAGGTGATGGCGACACCTCGCGCACCAAGTGTGTCGAGCAGTTCTTGCGTAAAATGCAAGCCTGCCGTCGGCGCCGCCACGCTGCCTTCGTGCTCGGCGTAGACGGTCTGGTAGCGCGACTCGTCGTCAGAGGTCGGCGCACGTTCGATGTAGGGCGGCAGCGGCAGCGTGCCGAACTGGGCGATGGCCTCGGCCGCCGGCATGCCCACGAAGCGCACCTGCCGCAGGCCGTCCGCGTCGATGGCGATGGTCTCGATCGCCACCGTGTCCGACAGCGCGATTCGCTTGCCCGGCCGCATCGCGCTCCCCGGTGAGCCCATGGCGATCCAGCTGTCATCGGCGGCGGGATGGATCAGCAGCACCTCGGCAGGTCCACCGGACGGGCGCGTGCCATGGAAGCGGGCGTGCCGGACGCGCGTGGAGTTCACGACCAGCAGGTCGCCGGCGGGGATCAGGTCGATGATTTCCGGGAATGACGCATCGCGCAGTAGGGGGGACGCATGCGTCGCCACAACTACGCGATGCGCCGCCCCCACGCGCGTCGCCCCCACGCGCGTCGCCCCCACGTGCGTCGCCCCCACGTGCGTCGCCCCCACGTGCGTC
>JBBRBZ010000018.1:0-30503 GCA_038205305.1 Gemmatimonadales bacterium | reverse complement strand
ATATGATCGTACGCACCGGCGCATTCAGGTCACCCTGACCAATGGTGCCCTCCTCTCTGTCCCGGTCGACTTGATTGCCTCGCTCCGACAGGCCGAAGACGAGGATCTGGCTGGAGTCTCCGTCGGCGTGGCCGGGGTCGGGGTCCGCTGGGAGGGACTCGATGAGGACCTTTCAATTGCTGGCCTCGCACGCATGGCCCTGGGTGGGCGTATTCTCCTTCAGGCGTCGGGTGCAGCTGGCGGATCGGTGCGAACTGCAGCCAAGGCCGTTGCCGCCCGTCGAAATGGCAAGAAGGGTGGCCGTCCGCGGAAGGTGATTGCGTAGCGTGAGGACCAGGTGCGCGCGAGGGGGTGCGGAGCGCGGGGGAAGAGCTCGCGGCTAAAGTCGCGACTCGGCTCTGTCGCTAAAGCGACGGGCTCCCCTCCCACCGTCATCCCCCGCGCCTCCTCCCCCCGTCATCCCCCGCGCCCTACTCCGCCATCCCCCGCGCAGCGGGGGATCTCCACAGTTGGTGCATTCAGCCGGTCTCCGCTGCATGCACTGATCCCGGAGGCCCCCCGCTACGCGAGGGGCGACAGCGCTACAGCGTCCCCACCACCCTCCTCAGCCACAACCACGTCACTGCCGCCTCGATCGATGACACAGGACCCACCCCGCCCGGGGCGAACGGTAGCGGCGCCGCGGCGTCCGGAAGCCGCCACCCCTGAGGAATCCAGAGGAAGTCGGTTGCCGGCTTGGCGGTGACTGGCCCCGCCACCACGGCCGTCGGGCGCTGCAGTTGGCGGAAGAGCGCCGTCGGTTGCACGTGCGGGCAGTCAGTGCCGCCATAGCCAAACCAGACCAGGGCATCATTCGGGGTGGTCAGGTCGCCGATGATCTTCTCGGTGTCCCAGCGCCAGTCAAAACCGCGGACCCCGTGCGTGGCGACGCTGTCGCGGGGGAGCTCCTCGCTGAGCCAGTGCATGCAACTGGCCATGTAGACCTTGCCGCCATGCCCCACCACCGACTTGAGCGCCGCCGCCGCTCGGTTCACCGCCACACTCCGAGCAGGGCCCCCCGCGAGCTCGAGGATCCGGTCGACCTCGTCGAGGTAGGCCGACCCCAGCTTGCCCGCAGGAATCTGGTGGCCCGGGGTCGAGTCGTTGATCCGCCACTTGATGCCGCTGTTGGCCGACTCCCATCCAGGCACGACAGCGCTGAGGAGGATCCCCGGATGCCAGCCGTGTCGCGACGCGGCGGCCACCAATTCGGTGACAAAGGTCCACGCCACGATGTTGTTGGCGATGGCAGATTCCGTTGCGTGATCGGCGCTGCCGTCAGGGGCGCCGTTGTCGAGCCGCTTCTGCCCCAGCGGAATGTTGGGCACACCGTTGGTCGACCCAATCACAATGGTCATCCGGTTCCGACCAATCTGCCGCTCGGCAAACATCGAGGTGCGCAACGCCTCACCCTCCCAACTGCGCACCGGCAGCAACACGATGCCGCTGAGCGGTGATGCGTCGGCCTCCTCAATGCCAGTCGGACCGCCACCATGGAAAATCATCTCCGACCAGAAGCTCTTGTCCCACGACTGCGACACCAGCAGCCGACTCAGCGGATTTCGCGCGAATCGCTCCGCCGCATCCTCAGCAACTGAAGTGATTGTCGGCATCTCTGCGCGGATCACCGCGACGCGACGGCGCATCTCCGTCACCTCGGGTGGTGGCCCCTGTGCGGCGAGGCGCGTGACGGCCAGCGCGCCAAGCATGGTCAGCATCGAGACGGTCGGGGCACGCATCATGATCCACCTCCCGGAGCGGTCGAACCACTGCTGTCACCGACGAGTCGTCGGATCCAGAGATAGTGCAGCGCCATGTCAATCGACGACGCGGGCGCCACATAACTCGGCGCAAACGGAATGGGCGCCACGGCGTCGGTCGGTGGCCAGGTCAGTTCCACGCGCGTGCGCACTTCCGGCGGCAGCACGTCGCCGAGCCGATCGCTCACCAGCGCCACCTTGAGGCCTGCGTCGGCGAACGGGGTCGCCACCTCGGCGTGCGGGCAATCATATCCCGCGTAGCCAAACCAGAGTATCGCATCGCCCGGCCGGACACCAGCGGAGGTGAGGTGTGCCGGGACATCCCAGCGCCAATCGATGCCGATGAACGGTGAATGTCCATTCTGGTGCGGCAACTCCTCGAGCAGGTAGTGGCCACAGGATGCAGCGTAGAGTCGCGCACCGCTCGCTCGCCAGCGTCGCAGCGAATCGGCCATCTGGGTGACTTCGGCCTGATGTTCGGGGACCAGCGCGCGATCGAGCAGTGAATCGATCGCGGCGAGATAGGCCGCGCCGAGTTGCCCGGCGGGAAGCGGCGGGACGGGGCGCGTGGTTGGCATCCGGAAGCGGACCTGCCTGTTGTGCGCGGTGCCACCGGCGACGGCATCGGAGCGGTAGATGCCCGGCTGCCAGCCGTCGCGCGTGGCCGCCGCCACCACCTCGGCGTAGAAGGTCCAGGCCGCGATGAGATTCGCCACGCCATTGATGTCGGCGTAGTCGCTGCTCGCGCTGGGTGCGCCGTTGTCGATCAGGCGATCGCCGGTCATGCGCGCTGGGCGATCTGCCGCCGATCCGATGGTGAACACGATGCGCCCCTGCGATCGCCAGCGCTCCACCTGCATGGCGGCGCCGAGGGTGCCGTGGTCCCAGCTGCGGACGGGCATGATCACCAGGCCGCGGGCGGTTGGGTCATCGGCGTTGCGTGTCTCGGGCGGGCCACCGGCGCGCACGGTGAACTCGATCGCCATGGCGGGAGCGTTCTGTTGCGAAATGAGGAAGCGGAGCGTGCTGTCGTTGGTGAACAGTCCGGCCGCGAGTTCGGCGGTCGAGGTGATGTCGGGGAGATTGTGGCGGATGGCGGCAACACGACGGCGCAGCTCCGCCACCTCGGGCGGAACGCCTTGCGCCCTGGCCGCGGCAAAACCCGCGAGTTGGGCTGCGACCGTTGCGAGCGTGAGCCAGCGTGTGCGGTGCGTCATTTCGTCCCCCTTCTGGTCATCCCTCGCTCCCTCCCTCCGTCATTCCTCGCGCCCTCCCTCCCCCGTCATCCCCCGCGGCTTGTCCCGAGCGTAGCGAGGGAAGCAGGGGATCTCCAGAGTCAGTGTCTTCAGCTACCCTCCGCTGCATGCACTGATCCCGGAGGCCCCCCGCTGCGCGAGGGGCGACGGGCTGCCAACCCGGCAATTGTCATACCCCGGGCGCCCTCCCGTCATCCCCCGCTCCCTCCCCCCCCGTCATCCCCGGCGCAGCGGGGGATCTCCAGAGTCGGTGTCTCCAGCTACCCTCCGCTGCATGCACCGATCCCGGAGGCCCCCCGCTACGCGAGGGGCGACACATCAACCGTCATCCCCCTTGTCCTCCCCCGCGTCTCTCCCCGTCATCCCCCGCGCAGCGGGGGATCTCCAGGGTCGGTCCATTCATCCGGGCTCCGCTGCATGCACTGATCCCGGAGGCCCCCCGCTTCGCGAGGGGCGACGGATCGCCAAGCGGGGGATCTCCAGAGTCGGTGCATTCACCCAGCCTCCGCTGCATACACTGATCCCGGAGGCCCCCCGCGGGGGTGCTGTTGCCCTCGACTGACCGTTCTGTTATTGTACAATAGCACATGCCTTGGGGTGTTCACCGTGGTCATTGATACGTCAGCCCTTCTCGCGGTGCTGCTGGAAGAACCCGAACGTCCGGCCCTGATTGCCGCGACCAAAGCCGTCGTGCTCTTTGCGCCGAGCTCCCTCCCGTGGGAGGTTGGCAACGCGCTGGTGGCCGCGACACGACGCCGTCGGTTGACACCGGCCGAGGCTCAACGCGCGTGGAGAGCATACGAGGGTGTTCCCCTCCGACTCGTCGATGTGGACATGCCGCGGGCCGTGGCCTTGGCGCTCGAGTTGGGATTGTACGCGTACGACGCCTATATGCTGGAGGTGGCGCGCCAACGCGGACTGCCGCTCCTCACTCTCGATCGAAAGCTCAGTGCGGCTGCGGCCGCCAGTGGCCTTGACCTCGTGGAGTTCTCACCATGAAGACCTATACCTACTCCGAAGCACGCCAACGTCTCGCGAGTCTGCTCGACCAGGCCGGCAGGGATGGTCGGGTACAGATCCGTCGACAGGATGGTTCGACCTTTGTGCTGCAACCGGTGGTGGTGTCGGATTCACCGCTGGACGTGCCTGGTGTGCGCAGCTCCCTGAAGCGCGGGGAACTCGTGGACATGATCCGGGACGAGCGGGCCGGTGCAGGGGACCGTATCGTCGAGGTGCTCGCCGACAAACGCCGACTTCCAGCAGTGCGCGCAAAGAAGCGACCTCGCGGGTAGCGCGCGCCTCCGGCATCCCCCGCGGCTTGTCCCGAGCGTAGCGAGGGAAGCGGGGGATCTCGAGAGTTGGTGTATTCAGTGGGCCTTTGGTGCATTCACTGATCCCGGAGGCCACCCGCTTCGCGAGGGGCGACGGAATGCTGTGCGAGGGGCGACTCAGGTGATAGGGAAGCAGGCTGATCTGGCGTGGCGCAACGACGACGACCCTCGGACCTTGCCGCGTTACCGGTGCGATCGAATTGCCAGTTGGGTCGCATACGGGCGGACCCTTATCTTGTGAGTAGCTCGCCAAGGAGACCCACATGCGTTGGCAGGACCACATTGCGGTTGATCCCGCCGTCTCGCACGGCCAGGCCTGTATCCGCGGCACAAGGATTCCAGTGGCAGTGGTGCTCGCGAACCTCGCCGCTGGAATACACGGTGCTGAGCTTTTTCGCAGCTATCCGAGCCTGGCCCCCGAGGCAGTTCAAGCAGCGCTCGCCTATGCGGCGGACCTCGCCCAGGAGCGAGTTGCGGCGTTGCCGGTCTGAACTCGCATGTTGCGGTGCAAGATCGATGAGAATCTTCCCACAGAGGCAGCGACCCTCCTGCTATCGGCCGGACATGAGTGCCATACCGTGTTCGATGAAGATCTCTCTGGAGCGCCCGACACGGTAGTCAGTGAGCGATGCCGTTCCGAGGGGCGCGTGCTCTTCACACTTGACCTCGATTTCTCAGACATTCGTACCTACCCACCACATGAATTCCCTGGAATTGTCGTTCTGCGCCCATACGAACCCGATCGGGATCGCATCCTCGCGTTGCTGGCGCGGGTTCTTCCGATGCTGCTCACGGAGCGTCTGGAGGGTGCGTTGTTTATCGTCGAAGAGGATCGCGTCCGAATTCGCAGGTCCGATTTGACTGCAACCTGACTAGTCCTTGCTGCCACGCCTCCGTCATCCCCCGCGGCTTGTCCCGAGCCTAGCGAGGGAAGCGGGGGATCTCCAGAGTCGGTGCATTCACCCAGCCTCCGCTGCATGCACTGATCCCGGAGGCCCCCCGCTGCGCGAGGGGCGACAGAATGCTGGGCGAGGGCAACCCTTGGGTCAGTCCTCCCCCGCTCCCCTTCCCCCGTCCTCCCCCGCAAAGCGGGGGATCTCCAGAGCGGGTGCATGCAGCCAGTCTCCGCTGCATCCACTGATCCCGGAGGCCCCCCGCTGCGCGAGGGGCGACAGGTGGAAGGATCATCCCCCGCTGCGCGAGGGGCGACGGGTTGCTGTGCGTGGAACAACTCGTCACACCCGAATCCGATGCCAGCCCCACTCGACAGCCAGATCCTTCCACCCCGGATTGGTGGCGCAAATGAGCTCGACCCTTCGCTGTCGGCCCCAGTGCTTGATCTGCTTCTCCCGCGCGATGGCGTCGCGTGGTCGGGCGAATACTTCCACATGCACCAGATGGCGGACTCGATATTTCGCGCAGAACTCGCTGCCGCGACCGCTACGATGCTCGTTCCACCGCCGCATGACATTGTTCGTCATCCCGACGTAGAGGCACTTTGAGGTACTCGACATGATGTAGACGTAGCAGGTGCGCGGCATGCCGGAGTATCGAGAGGTCGGCTCACTATTACGGCACCGGATTGCGCGCTGGCAACCCTTGGGTCACTGTCATCCCCCGAGCAGCGGGGGATCTCCAGAGTCGGTGCATTCAGCCGGGCTCCGCTGCATGCACCGACCCCGGAGGCCCCCCGCTGCGCGAGGGGCGACAGAATGCTGGGCGAGGGCAACCCTTGGGTCAGTCCTCCCCCGCTCCCCTTCCCCCGTCCTCCCCCGCAAAGCGGGGGATCTCCGGAGTCGGTGCATTCAACCGGCCTCTGCTGCATGCACGAATCCCGGAGGTCTGACCACCACCGGCTTGGTCTCCTCCGGTGTGCCATTTCGTCCGGCAGAAGTGAGGCATTTCAAACCGGCGTAGACACCAAAAGGGCCGCGGATCTTCGCGGCCCTTTTGTGCCCGGTGGTGAAACCAGACAGCGTACTCGCAATGCGTCTTCAGTCTATCGACAGCTCATTGCCGAGTCAATGCCAGGGTGCGGGTGGGGAGATTCGGACTCCCATGGGCTTGCGCCCAGCGCATTGCGAGTACGCTGCGTCTACCAGTTCCGCCACACCCGCCCCGTACTCTGGCACACGGTGGCCCTGGCTACTGCGACGCGATCTCACAACATGCCATGCCGCTGGCGGGGGAATTGTGCCATCATGGACCGGGAGCCACGTGGCGACAGCAGCGCTGCCTGGTACCAGCCGACGCAACTGTTTTCGGAGCGCGCATACCCACGTCGGCATCGCCCGCGCGCTCTTCCCGTCATCCTCTGCGCGCTTGCTGTCATCCCCCCGCGCCCTCTCCCCGTCATCCCCCGCGCAGCGGGGGATCTCCAGAGTCGGTGCATTCACCCAGCCTCCGCTGCATGCACCGACCCCGGAGGCCCCCCGCTTCGCGAGGGGCGACGTGGTGGAAGGTGGGGGATCTCCAGAGTTGGTGCATTCAACCGGCCTCTGCTGCATGCACCGATCCCGGAGGCCCCCCGCTTCGCGAGGGGCGACACATCAACCGTCATCCCCCGCGCAGCGGGGGATCTCCAGAGTCAGTGCATTCACCCAGCCTCCGCTGCATCCACTGACCCCGGAGGCCCCCCGCTGCGCGAGGGGCGACAGAACGCTACGCGAGGAGCGACAGATTGCTGCGCGAGGGGCGACCGGCTAACGGATCATCCGCCGCGCCGCCCACCGCGTCCTGAGCCCATCGAACCAGACATACACCACCGGCGTCACAAAGAGCGTGATCAGCTGCGACACTGCCAACCCACCCACCACCGCCACGCCGAGCGGTCGGCGGGATTCGGCGCCGGCACCGGAAGCGAGCGCGATCGGCAGGGTGCCCATCAGCGCCGCCATGGTGGTCATCATGATTGGTCGGAAGCGCACCATGCATGCCTCATGAATCGCCTCAGTAGCGGTGGTGCCACCTGTCCGCTCCCGCTCCACGGCGAAGTCGATCATCATGATGGCGTTCTTCTTTACCAGGCCGATCAGCATGATGATGCCGACGAAGGCGTAGACGCTCAGTTCCATGTGGAAGATCATCAGCGCCAGCAGCGCGCCGAAGCCGGCGAAGGGAAGTCCGGAGAAGATCGTCAGTGGATGAATGAAGCTCTCATAGAGGATGCCGAGCACGATATAGATCACCACGATGGCGAGGCCGAGCAGGACGAGGAGCCCGCTCTGCGCATCCTGGAAGGCCTGCGCCGTGCCGGCGAAGACACCGGAGATGCCCACCGGCAGGGCGTCGTGCGCGAGTCGATTCACGGCGGCCACTGCCTCGCCAATCGAGATACCTGGCGCGACGTTGAACGACACGGTCACCGACGGCAATTGACCCGTGTGATTGATGGTGAGTGGGCCAACACCTTCGGTCACGTGCGCGAGGGCGGTGATCGGTACCAGTTGCCCGTTATCACCACGAATCGAGAGCAGTGACAATGCGCTCAGGTCTCGCTGATACTGCGGCAACAACTCAAGCACCACCCAATACTGGTTATTGGCGGTGTAGATGGTCGACACCTGCCGCGCGCCATAGGCGTTGTAGAGCGCGGTCTGCACCTTGTTCATGGAGATGCCGGCAGCGGCGGCGCGCTCGCGATCGATGTCGACACGAATCTGCGGATTCTTGATCTGCAAGTCGGTGGTGACATCGGTGAGTTGGGGGAGATCGCGGAAGCGGACCTCGAGGGCCTGTGCGGTGCGATAGAGCAGGTCGATGTCGCCACCGTAGAGGGTGTACTGGTACTGACTCTTCGACTGACGGCCACCAATGCTGATCGGTGGCGGATTCTGCACGAAGGCGCGGAGTCCCGGCACCTGGCTCAGCTTGCGGGTGAGTTGCCGCGCAATGTCATCGGCCGACAGGGTGCGCTGGTCCCGCTCGGCGAGACGGAGAATCATCCGGCCCTGATTGGTGGTGGCGCCGCCGCCACCTCCACCAATGGCGGAGTAGAAACTGGCGACGTTCGAATCGTGCTCGATCACCCGCATTGCATCGAGCTGGTGACGATACATCCCCTCGAACGAACTCCCTTCGATGGTCTCGGTGGTGACCCGCAGCGAACCGGTGTCCTCGGAGGGGATGAAGCCCTTGGGGACCGCATGCGCCAGCCAGCCGGTGCCGAGGAGCACGACGACCGAAAAGGCGAAGACGGCGCCGCGCCGCGCCATCACCCACTGCAGTGAGCGGTCGTACGCGCCGAGGGTGCGCTGGTAGAACGATTCGGTGAATTGAAAGATGCGGCCGAGGAACGAGCGATCGTCCGCGTCGCCGCGATGCCCGGCCTTGAGGAAGCGGGAGCAGAGCATCGGGGTGAGCGTGATGGAAATGAAGCCCGAGATCAGGATCGCCACACCAATGGTGACGGCGAACTCACGGAAGAGCCGGCCGATCAGCCCGCCCAGGAAGAGAATGGGGATGAACACCGCCACCAGCGAGAGGGTCATCGAGAGAATCGTGAAGCCAATCTCTTGCGATCCCTTGACCGCGGCATCGCGCGGATCCTCGCCCATTTCCACGTGTCGCACGATGTTCTCGAGCATCACAATCGCATCATCGACCACGAAGCCCACCGACAGCGTCAGCGCCATCAGTGAGAGGTTGTCGAGCGAGTAGCCGAGCAGATCCATCACGGCGAAGGTGCCGATGAGCGACATCGGCAGCGCCAGCGAGGGGATGATGGTTGCGCTCACATTGCGCAGGAAGAGGAAGATCACCAGCACGACGAGGCCGAGCGTGAGGTAGAGCGTGAACTTCACATCAGTCACCGACTCGTCGATCGAGATCGAGCGATCGTAGATGGTGTTCACCTTGACCGACGCGGGCAGGTCTACGGCGATCTGCTTCATCTCCTGCTTCACCGCGTTGGCCACCTCGACGGTGTTGGTGCCGGGCTGCCGCTGGATCGCGATCACGATGCCGCGATCGGCGTGGCCATTGGCACCAAACCAGGCGGCCGACTTGATGTCCTGCACACTGTCGACCACCTGTCCCAGGTCCTGCAGCCGGACTGCCTTGCCATCGCGCCAGGTCACCGGCAACTGACGGAATGCGGCTGCGTCGTGCAGCTGGCCATCGACCTGCACCGAATACGCCTTGTCGGTGCCCCAGAGCGTTCCCGTGGGCAAATTGGAGTTGCCGTTGGTGATGGCAGTGACCACTTCGTCGAGACCGATCTTGCGGGCGGCGAGCGCCTGCGGGTCGAGCTGGATTCGCACCGCATACTTCTGCGAGCCGTAGACCGACAGCTGCGCCACGCCGGCGATGGTCGAGAGCCGCTGCCCGATGGTGGTCTGGGCGTATTCGTCGAGCGCCGAGAGAGGCAGGGTGGGGGATGTCAGGGCATAGAGGATGATTGCGCCGGCAGAGGGATCGGCCTTGCGAAAGGTCGGCGGCAGCATGTCGCGCGGCAGCCCACGTTGCGCCTGCACCAGCGCCGCCTGCACGTCGAGGGCGGCGCCGTCAATGTTGCGGTCGAGGTCGAACTGGAGGGTGATATTGGTCGACCCCTGCAGCGAGCTCGAGGTGATCGCGTCGATTCCGGCAATGGTTGAGAACTGTTTTTCGAGCGGCGTGGCCACCGAGGAGGCCATCGTCTCAGGACTGGCCCCGGAGAGACTCGCCGACACGGAGATGGTGGGGTAGTCCACCGACGGCAGATCGGCGACCGGGAGCAGGCGATAGGAGGTGATGCCGAAGACCAGCAGCCCGCTCATGACCAGCGTGGTCATGACCGGGCGACGGATCCATGGGCCGGAGAGGTTCACTTCGGCTTCCCCTCGCTCCGGAGCACCACCTTCGCGCCATCGGTCAATCGCAGCTGACCATCGATCACCACCTTCTCCCCAGGCTCGACATTCCCTGAGATGATGGCGAGCGAGTCGGTGCTGCGCATCACCGTCACCTTCCGGATGGTCGCCTTCATGCTCGAATCGACCACCCAGATCACGTCACCGCCCTGGCCACCCTGCACGGCGCTGCGCGGCACCACCAGAGCTCCCTTCTCGACATCGAGCTGCAGCACCACGCGCACCAGGTTGCCGGGCCAGAGCGCGCCATCGCTGTTGGGGAAGGAGGCCTTGAGTGTCACGGTGCCGCTGAGTGAGTCGACGGCGTTGTCGAGGAAAACCATCACGCCGGTCTCGCTCCGTGACGTATCTGACACTGGGGTCGCCACGACGCTCAGCGGATGTGCGCTCCGCTTGCGCACGACGTCGACATACTCCGCCGGCACGGCAAAGCGAACGAGAATCGGGGAGAGCTGGTTGATCACCACGAGTGGCGATCCTGTCCCCACGCGCACCAGGTTGCCCTCCTTGATGAGCAGACTGCCGGTGCGGCCGCTGATCGGGGCGCGAATGGTGGCGTTCTGCAGGTCGAGGCTGGCCCGTTCGGCGGCGGCGGTGTCGGCGCGCAACGTGGCGGCGAGGGCGACGGCGTTGGCGCGGGTCTGGTCGAGTTGCTGCTGGGTGACGTACTCCTTGGCCGCCAGCGTCTCGAACCGCTGCTGATCGCGGCGCGCGTTGTCGTACTGGGCGGCGTCGCGCGCGAGATTCGCCTCAGCCTGATTGAGTGCGGCGCGATACTGCCGCGGATCAATCTGAAAGAGCAGGTCGCCCTGATGCACTTCCTGCCCCTCACGAAAGCCGACCCGCGTGAGCAGGCCGCCCACTTGGGCCTGGATGCCGACGCTCGCCAGCGGCTCGACGGTGCCGGTGGCCTCGAGCACCAACGGGACATCAGCGCGAGTCACTGCGCCGAGCGTGACCGCTACGGTGGAGGGTGGTGGCGGCGCCTTCTTGCTGCAGGCAGCAAGGAGTGCGACCACCACGAGCGTGCATTGGGCGCGACGGACGCGAGGCATCATCAGTTGGGTCCCGGGGCGGGCGGGCGCGCCGGCGCGAGATGCAACCGGGTGCTGCCGTTGGGTTCGAGGAGTCCGGCGTCGTGCGCGAGCTGCACCAGCGAGGTGTGCCACTCGACGCGCGCCTGCACGCGCTGGGCGCGGGCATTGGCAAGCGCCTGTTCGGCGTTGAGCAGTTCGAGCAGCGAGCCGACACCCTCGCGATAGCGGGCGCGAGAGGCATCGGCCGCCTCGCTGGCACTGGCAAAGAGATCGTCGGCGGTGGCGACCCGGGTGCGCGCGGTGCGAAGTTCCTGATACGTCAGATAGACTTGCAGCGAGACCTGTTGCTCAAGCGAGCGGACCCGCGCCGCCTCGGCTTCGACCAGCAGATTCGCGGCTTTCGCGGCATACTGCCAACCAAAGCCATTGAAGATCGGCACGGCGATTCCCAGCCCGACGTTGTACGAATCCTTCCCGCCGGGAGCGCTGCCGACATAGGTGCGGCTGCCGCTGCCGGTGGCGTTGAACGATGGCAGCATTCGCGAACGCGCCACTCGGGCCTGGTCGCGTCGCACATCCACTTCCGCACGCGCGGCGGCGAGGTCGGGTCGCTCGGCGAGGGCGCTGGTGATGAGGGAGTCGACGGCATCGGAGAGATCGGCAATCGGCTCACTCGCGGCGGTGGTGTCCACGTCGAATGCCGCTGTTGGTGGCAGCCCGACCAAGGTGGCGAGTGCGCCGTGCGTGCTCGCTTCGGCGCCCTCGGCGTCCTGCATGGCGAGGCGTGCCTCGCCCACGGCGGTGCGCGCCTGCAGGACATCGGAAATGGTGGCGACGCCGACGCGGCGGCGATCCTCCGCGGCGGCGAGATTCACCTCGGCCTGTTGCAGAGTGAGGCGCTGGGCTTCGAGCAGCCCGCGCGCCCCGACATAGGCGAAATAGCCCTGCGCCGTGCGGCGGACCACATCGGCGAGCATGGCGTTATGGGTCCAGTCGGCGGCGAAGAGGGCGTCGCGGGCGCCATCGATGGAGCCACTGCGCCCGCCGAAATCGAAGAGCAGCCAGGTGAGCGAGAGTGAGGGACCATAGGTGGTCTGCTGCACCGAGACCCGACCGCCGGTGGCGGAGGTCTTGAGTCGGTTGACGCCGATGTTGGCGGTGATGTCCGGAAGGATGTCAGCCCGGGCGGCGCCGAGATTGGCGGCAGCGGCGCGGGCGGTGGCCCAGGTGGTGCGGGTCTCGGGGCTCCGCTCCAGCGCCAGGGCGATCAGTCCCTCGGCGGTGAGCAGGGTGTCGGTTGGCGGCAACAGTGCGGCGGGTTCCGGCTTCATCGTCGTGCTGGCCCCCGTCCCGGTCCCACCCCCGACGCGCCCGGCGGGCGGGGTCCATCGGGTGGCCGGCGTTGGCGCCTCGCCCACCCCTGGCAGGGCGGGGGCGCAGGCGGACGCGAGCAGGATGGCGGCGAGGCCAAAGGTGGCGCGAGGGGATGCGGGCATGCTGGGGATGTACGTTCACTCCACATTGAACGTTGATCGGGCCCGCCGGCGGCTCTTGGCGGTCCGGAAGCGCCGGACGCCGAGCATCATTGGCGGCAGCAGGAACATTACGCCGAGCGTCCCTCCGATGGTGCCGCCGGCGGTGGCGAGGGCGATCGCCCCAAAGCGCGACTTGGTGTCGGTGCCCACGGCCATGGGGATGAGTGAGGCGAGGGTGGTGAGGGTGACCAGCACGATCATGGTGACCCGGTCCGAGGCGGCGTGGAAGACATCGGCGCCGGTGAGCCGGCCATGTCGCTTGCGTGAGACCACTGCGGCGTCGATCTGCAGAATGGTGTGATTGACGGCGAGCCCGACCACAAGAATGACACCGACGGCCGCCTCCCGGGTGAAGGCGGTGCCCGTCACCCAGAAGGCCGCCACCACCCCGGCGAGTGCGAGCGGGATGGCGAGGAAGACCATCGCCGGCGCCCACACCGAGTCGAAGACGAACGCCACCGCAATCAGCACCAGCACCAGTCCCAGCGCGAAGACGGTGTAGAGGCCCTTGGTGGAATCGTCCTGGTTGTAGTTGCCGACGTCATCGGCGACGGTGTAGCCCGGCGGTGCCGCAATCGACGCCATGAACGACTTGTGGGTTTTGTCTGACAGCTTCTGCGGTCCGCGGAAATCGTAACTCAGCACGCGGATGTACTGCTGGTCCTCGCGCTGGATTTGCTGCAGGCCCTGCACCTCGCCCAGTGTGGTGACATCACCAATCCTGATCGGCACGCCCTCGGGGTTGGAGACCCGCCCGTCGGCGAGCTGGTTCATGTCGCGCTGGCGGGCGCCCATCGCCTGCACGGTGACATCGACCTGGTCGCCGTTGATGTCGAGCCGGGTCGAGCCGCTGGCGTTGGCCATCTGCCGGGCGACGCTTGCGGCATAGCCCTGCATGGTGGCGCCGACGCGAGCCAGCGCGGCCCGGTCGGGAGTGAGCGAGACGGAGGTGTTGTGCTCGTTGCCCCAGCCGCCGCTGCCATTGATGTCGACATCACGCACGCGAGCGATCCCTTCCAGACGCACCTTGAGGTCGAGCGCGATCTGACGCACGCCATCATAGGAGTAGCCCATGATCTTGATGCGGTGACTCTGGCTGCTGCCACCGGAACTGTTGTAGAAGCCGGGCCCCTCGGGCTTCGAGACGCTGACGCTCTGGGCACCGCCAATGAGCACTGCCCGCTCGGTGAGTTGATCGGAGATGATCCACGGCATCTCCCCCAAGCCCGCCTCGGGGGTGAACTCCACCGTCACCTGCCCGGACTGGCCGTATCCCTGCGACCGGACGATCGCGACACCTGGCTGCCCCACCGCCACCTGCTCCAACTCGCGGATGAGCCGTTCGAGCTCGGAGGGGTCGGCGCCCTTCTCAAAGGACACACTCGCGGTGACCGTGGTGCGGGTGTTGCCCCAGTAGCTGCCCCAGCTGTTGCGCGGCACCTTCTTGACGAAACCCCAGGTCATCACTGCCACCATGATGACGGTGAACGCCATGGTGACATATCGCCAGCGCAGCAGCCGGAAGAGAATACGATCGTAGAGGCGCGCCAGCCTGGGCCAGCCGTGATAGATGCTATTGCCCCCGCGACCTACCGCCGGCACGAAAACCAGTGCCGTCGCCACCGACCAGAAGAGCGCCAGCGCAAAAGCAATCGCGAAGGGTGCGAAGGCGGCGCGGGCATTGCCCTGCAGGTAAAGAAACGGCAGCAGCACGACCGTGGTGGTGAGGGTCGAGCCGAACACTGCTGAGGAAATCTTGCTGGCCGCCGCGGCGCGCGCGGCCGCAGTGTCCTGGGCGTAGCGGAGTCGCTCCACCACCACCAGCCCGTTCTGCACGATGATGCCGATGCCCATCGCCAGTCCGGCCAGGGTGAGCATGTTGGCCGGGATGTGCATCAGGTAGAGTGAGAGCGCCGTGCCGGCGATCGCGATGGCGGCGGTGCCGATTACCAAAAACGATCCCCGCACACTTCGCAGCGTCACCAGCAGCACCAGCAACACCGACGCAAAGGCAATAACCCCGCGCAGCAACAGATCCTTGATCTCCTTGTCGAGATCCTTGCTGGTGTCGGACGCAATCGAGAAACGCACCCCCAGTGGCAGACTCGGCGCCACATCGGCCAGCGCCTTGCGCACCCTGGCAGCGGTCTGGATTTCATCGGCACCGGCTTGCCTGGACACGGCAATCGACACCGCGGTGACGCCGTTCAGTCGATAGAACGACCCGCGGCTGTCCTCCTGCGGATTGATGCGCGCCAGCTCCGCGAGTGAGAAGACCCGTCCACCTGGGCCACGCACCGGCAGCCGGGAGATGTCGTCGATGGTGCCGGGTTGGTCGCGCAGCGTGACGGTGAGCTGCGTGAGGCCATCCTTTCGCTCACCGAGCGGCTGCACTTGCTTGGCTTGCGCGATCGCCGCGGTGAGCGCGGACGGGTCGATGCCGAGCTGCTGCAGCTTGGTGGGGTCATAGCTGACGGAGATACCGGTGACGGCGCCGCCGCCGCGCAGGTCGGCGCTGGCCACGCCGGGGAGAGCCGCGATGCGCGGGATGACCAGATCGTTCACCATGTGCTCGAGCGTGCCCGGCGTGTAGGGGCCGACCAGGTTGACCTCGAGCAGCGGCGCATCCTTCATGTCATCGGGAATCCAGTTCCGCACCGAAATGCCGCCCCGCGCCTCGGCTGGCAGGTCGGCACGCAGCGTCTCCATCCGTTCGAGAATCGCGAGTCGAGCCATGGTGACGTCGGTCTTCTCGTCGAGCTCCACGGTGATACTGGAGGAGCCGCTCGACGACATCGACGACACCTTCCGCACCCCGCGCACGCCCTGAATCGCCGCCTCGATGGGGGAGGTGATGTAGGTCTCTTCCAATTCCGGTGATGCCCCGGGCCACGAGGCGCTGACCGAGAGCTTGGGGAGGTCCATCGCCCCCTTGGCGGAGAGCGGCAGCTTGGTGAAGGCAACACCACCCGACAGCACGATGCCGGTGGCGAGAGCCCAGATCACGGCCGGCCGATCACTCGCCCAGCGAATCACGCCATCGCCTCGCGCGTCGCAAGCGCCTTGCGCTCCTTGTGGCGTTCAACGGCGGCGTAGGCAGTGGGCAGCAGGAAGAAGGTCACCAGCAGCGCCGACACCGAGCCACCAATGACTCCGGCCGCCAGCGGCTGATAGAGTGCGCCACCGCTGCCCCAGTTGAAGACCAGTGGTAGCACGCCGGTGATGGTGGTGAGCGAGGTCATCGCGATGGCGCGCAACCGCTGCCGTCCACCGAGGAGTATCGCTTCCTCGATCGGGTGACCGAGTTCGCGGAAACGGCGAATGGCGTCGAGCTTGACGACTGCCTCGTTGTCGGCCATGCCCACCATGACGATGATGCCGATGAGCGAGACGGCATTGAGCGAGAAGCCCATGATCCAGCAGGCAAGGATGCCACCGGCGGCCGCGAGCGGCACGGTCAGGAGGATCAGCAGCGGTGTGGTGAAGGATGAGAACTCACCCGCCAGCACCAAAAACATCAGTACCACCGAGAGCACCAGCACCAGGCCGAGCTCGCGCGAGGTGCGCTGTTGTTCGGTGTCGGCACCGGTGACTTCCCAGAGCGCACCGCCAGGGAGGGTGAGCTTGGACACCGCATTCTGCACATCGGTGGTGGCTCGCGAGGTGCCGCCCTTCTCGACGCCAGCCTCCACCACGCTCACCGGCCGCTGGTTGACCCGCACCACCTCGATCGGGGCGCGAATTTCCTTGACGTTCACCAGCTGACCGACCGGCACGCCGGCCACGGTCGAGGCGAGCGCGACATCGAGGTTCTCATTCGATACGCCGGAGTAGCGCACCTCAATGGGCGTCCTGCGATCGGTCTCGCGCATGTCGCTGGCGGGGACACCACCGAGGGCGCCGCGGAGGGTGGAGGCAATCGCACCGATCGAGAGATTCCGTTCGGCGATCCGGTCGCGGCGCAGGGTGATCTCGATGACGTGCTGCGTGCCATAGAAGGCATCGCGCACATCGGTGAGCGTCTTCACCTTCTCCAACGCCCCGCGCACCTGGGTTGCCGCCGCCTCGGCGTCTTCGAGCTTCTGGGCCGAGACCTCGACGCGCACGATCCGTCCCTCGCGACCAATCAGCGAGCCGAACTCCGACTGCCCGGCGAGATCGATCACCAGCGATCCCTTGGCGAGGTCGGGCACGGCGGCGCGGAGCTTGTCGGCGAAAACGCTCGCCTTCATGGTGGTCGGCACCGGAATGACGAAGACGGCGGTGCCGGGCGAACCCGGTTCCGATCCACTGAGCACTTCTTCGTCGGTGGCGTAGCCCACGCGGGCGTAGATCCCCTCGCTGCCGAGCTTGCGGGCCGCGGCTTCCAGGCGATCGGTCTGGCGGATGGTCTCCTCAATCGCCGTACCCGGCGGCAGGCGCATCTCGGCGACAGCGGTGCCCTCGTCGACCTGCGGCAGAATCTCGCGCGGCAGCTGGATGGCGACGAACACCGTCCCGATGGTGACTGCAATTGAGATGGCGAAGACCTTGAGCGGGTTGTGCAGTGACCACTTCATTCCCGACTCGTACAGCTCGGCGAGCTCGTGGCCCCAGTGCTCGAGGCGGCCAACCACGGAGGACGGAGAACGGAGAACGGGCAACGGAGGTTGGAGATTGGAGATTGGAGAGGCGTTGTCGCGCGTGGCCGGGATGGTGCCCGGCTTCTTGTGGCCCCAGACCATCATCACTGGCATCAAAGTGAGCGCCATGATCAGCGAGGCCATCAGGGTGAGCACCACGGCAATGGAGAGGTCGCGGAAGAGTGCCGCGGCGAGACCCTGCACGAAGACGATCGGCCCGAACACCAGCACGGTCGTGAGCGTGCCGCCGATCAGCGGCGCACTGACCTCTTCGGCCGCCACGGACGCCGATTCCCAGTAGCCGAGTCCTTCTTCGCGCAATCGTCCGGTCGCCTCGGCCACGACGATGGCGTTGTCGACCAAGAGGCCGACGGCGAGAGCGAGTCCGCCGAGGGAGAGGATGTTGATGGTGACGTCGAGCATCTGCAGCATGGTGAGTGAGACCATCACCGACAACGGCACCATCAGGCCGATCGCCAGTGACATCCGCCAGTCGCGCAGGAAGAGCAGGATGAGCAGGATGGAGAGCACGCCGCCGGCGATGATCTCCTGGGTCAGGTTGGAGAGCGCGTCGCGGACGAACTGCGCCTGCGCCGCCACCAGCCGGATCTGCACGTCGGGGAACTGCTTGCGGAGAATGTCGAGCGCATCGGTGAGCAGCCCGGTCACCTTGACGGTGTTGGCGCCGGCGTCCTTGTAGACCACCAGGCCTACGGCCAGATGGCCATCGAGCCGCACCACGGTGCGCGGGTCGGCGCTCGCCGGCGTGACGGTGGCGATGTCGGAAAGGCGGATGTTGCGGCTGGCCTGGCCCACCGGAATGTCGCGAATTTCCGCCGGATCGCTCAGTTCGGTGAGGGTGCGGACCGAGAAGCGGAACTGGCCCCGACGAATGGTGCCGCCGATGGCGTTGGTGTTGGACGCCTTGATGGCGTTGGCGATGTCATCGGGAGTGAGGCCGAGGGCGCGGGCCTTGTCGGGGTCGACATCGACACGAATTTCATCAGCCGGACTGCCCACCACGGCCACCGATGCCACGCCCTTGATCTGCTCGAGTTGCCTGGCATGGACATTCTGCGCCGTGCGCGCGACGGCACGGAGATCACCGGGACCGGTGAGGGCCAGCACGGCGATAGGGCGCTCGCCGGGATCGGAGGTGAGCAGCGTCGGGCGCAGGGCATCATCGGGAATCGAGCCGCGGGCCGCGTCGAGTCGCTCGCGTACCTGCAGCTGAGTCTTCTTCATGTCGGTGCCCCACGCAAACTTGAGCGTGGTGCTGCACTCGCCATTCCGACTCACGGAGCGCATCTCGAGCAGCCCCGGCGTGGCGCCGACGGCCTTCTCGATTGGCTCGGCCACCAATCGCGAGACTTCTTCGGCGGCGGCGCCGGTGTAGACGGTGCGCACCGTGAGCACCGGCAGCGCCACGTCGGGGAGCAGTGACACCGGCATCTGTCCCAGCGAGACGGCGCCGAGCAGCACGAGGGCGAGCGTGGCCGCGACGGTGGTGACCGGGCGTCGCAGCGCCGCACTGGCGAGGGACACTAGCGCTTCCCGGTCAGTGGCCGGTCTCGCGCTTCTCGGTCAGGCGCACCGGCGCCTGGTGAGTCAGCGTGAGGTGGCCTTCGGTGAGGACGATGTCCCCCGGCTTGAGCGGAATCAGGCCGGTCGCGCTGTCGGGGAGAATTTCGGTTTCGCGGGTGTTGGTGCGGCCGGGCTGGATGTAGACCCAGTTGGCCTGACCGTCCTTCACCACGAAGACCAGCGGCCGATTTTCGCGCTCGACGATCGCCTTGGCCGGCACGATGATCCGGTTGTGCAGCCGGTTGGCCTCGAGGCGGATATCGGCATACATCCCGGGCCGGAGCATGCCGTCGCCCTTGAGGCGGATGGCGGCGCGCCCGGCGCGACTCACCGAGTCGACCAGGGGAAGAATCGCGGCGATGGTGCCATGGAAGAGCTTGTCGGGCATGGCGGCGACGGTGATCTGCGCGTCACCACCGACCCGAAGCAGGGGAATGTCGTGCTCAAGCACCTGCGCCTCGACGCGGAGGTTCACCAGGTCGACGATCACCGCGACTTCGGCTCCGCTGCCAATCCGGTCGCCAGTCGCCACCGAGACCTTCTCGATCACGCCGTCGTACGGGGCGCGCACCGAGACATGCTCGAGCGCCAGCTTGGCGCGATCGACGGCGATGTTGGCCCCCTCGAGCCCGGACTTGGCGATGGCGAACTGCCGCTTGGCATCGGTGACCGGTACGCCGCTGATTGAATCGGGCTCGATCTCGACGCGGTAGTTGAGCTTGGCGCTGCTCAGCTGTGCCTGCGCGCTGCGCAGGTCGAGCATCAGCGGCACCGAGTCGACGCGCACCAGCTCCTCTCCCTTGGTGACCTTGTCCCCAGGGCGGACCAGCACGGCGGTTACGGTGCCGCCGGTCTCGGCCTTGAGTGAGGTGGTGGCGTCGGTGCGGATCTGACCGGTCGCGTTGACGGTGAGAATGAGGTCACCCTCTCGGACCGGCTCACCCACCACCGGCAGGGCGATGTTGGCGTCTGCCTTGAGCGAGTCCTGGGTCGCGGCATCGAGCTGGGTGGCGCCTTCGTCCTTTTTGGAACAGGCCGCCATGGCGGTGATAAGCAGGAGGAAGACACCGGCGGGACGGACACGCGGCATGGCTGACCTCATGGGTGTGAAGCAGGCGTCCCGGAAACGACTGCGCGGCATGCGCGTCGGGTCTCGTATTGTGATGAAGGTTGACCTTGCAATGTAACCCGCCGGAAGCCGCTGGACTACTTCCCCGGCGTGGTCACCAGCCGGAAGACGCGAATCACGCTGCGGCCGTCGGCGTCCTCATCGAGAAAGGCCAGCCTGTCCCGGCTCCAGACCGCGAAATTGAACATCTTCGCGCTCACCGGGGGGACATCCCCCAGCAGGCGGCCCCCGGCGTCGAATACCACCACGCGGGTGACTTCGCCGCCATCGCCTGGCAGCGAGACCCAGAGCCTGCCGCTGCGGTCGGAGGCGACGTTGGTCCAGGCGGGCCAGACCTTGGGGATGTCGTCGACCTTGGCATCCTTGCGGAGCGCCTCACGCCACTGCTCGGACTGCTTGGCAATCGCCTGCTCGAAGATCGAGTCGCGCAGGTCATCGCCGATGGCGAGATGCTGGGCCGGTGCCTCAAATACCCGACTGCTGTCCTTGGCGTTGGCAAGAATGGCAAAGGAGAGCAGCTGGGTGTTGCCGACCATCACGGCGCCATCCGACCGGAGAAACTGCTGGGTGCTGGGCTGCAGCGGGATGTTCATCATCATCGAGCTGCGGCTGTTGCCGTTCTTCATGCTGACGCTCCAGTACTTGCCGGCGCTGGGCGCGTCATTGGACTTGGGCATGAGCAGGCTGTCGAGTCGGGTGCCGTCCATGCCGAAGCGGATCCAGCCGCCGTCGCCGTCCTTCCCCACCGATCCGGGCGACCAGATCCGTCCGGCGGAATCGATGGTGAAGGTGTTGGTCCAGTAGCAGCAGGTGGACTGCACCGTGCGGATGAAGGAGCCATCGGCCTTGAACCAGGTGAGCCGATGCGCGTTGGGGTCCTGTACCACGACGGTGTCGTTGCGCACACCGACCATGCCTGAGCGAATCTCGCCGGGGCCGTCGCCTTCGCGTCCGATCGACCTGACAAAGGCGCCGTCGGGGCCAAAGACGGTGATCGTGGCGGGCGAGCGCTGGAAGGCGTAGACCGAGCCGTCATCGCCTATCGCCAATGATTGCACCGCGCCGATCTCGCCCGGTGCGCCGTCGGGCGGATTGATCGTCGCGACCGGCACCAGTTTCCAGCCGTTGGTGTCAGTCCAGCCAGTCGGGCCGGTGTTGCGCACGTGAACGATGGCACCGGGCAGCGTGTCGATCACCGGCGGGTTCAGGGCAACCGCCGGTTTGTCTGGGGTGCCGCAGGCAGCGAGCAGGGCAGTGAGCAGCAAGGTCGAACGGGAGAGGAGTTTCATGGGACTCAGGGTTTGGGGTGACTCCACGTCATCCCCCGCGCAGCGGGGATCTCCAGAGCCTTCGGTACCTGTCATCCCCCGCGTAGCGGGGGATCTCCAGAACCTTCGGTACCGGTCATCCCCCGCGTAGCGGGGGATCTCCGGGGCTGGTGCATTCAGCGGGCCCCTGATGCAGGCACTAACCCCGGAGGCCCCCCGCTGCGCGGGGGGCGACAGTCCTGGGGTGCTGCGCCGCCCCGCTGCTCAGCGCTTCGTGTTGTGCAACCGCCACGCATACAGCACCACCGCCACCGCCGTCGCCAGGTTCAGGCTCGACACCGAGTGCTCCATCGGGATGCGCACCCGGCGATCCGCGCGCGCGAGCAGCGCGTCGCTCAGTCCCGCGCGTTCCGAGCCGAAGGCGAAGATCGCGTTGGATGGCAGCGTCGCCGGATCGAGCTCCTCACCCTCGGGATCGATGGCGATGAGTGGCCGACCGGCCAGCGCGAAGTCGACGACGCGTGTGACCGGAATCGCGAAGTGCAGTCCGGCCGATCCGCGAATGGCGTTGGGGTGCCATGGGTCCTGGTCACCGGTCGTGATCACCGCCGCTGCGCCAGCCGCGGCCGCCACGCGCACCACGGCACCGACGTTGCCCAAGTGCGTTGGGGCCTCCAACAGCACGACCGGAGCATTGTGCGAGAGCGCCTTCAGCATCGCACTCGTGATTACCGGCCGCATCGCGATGGAGATGACGCCCGTCACCTGGTCGCTCGGTGAAAGCTCCTGTAACACGTCGTGCGGTACCTCACTCGCATATCTGGTAATGGCATCCCGCACGTCGGGACCGAGTTGCTCGGCCAGCAGCTCGAGGCCGCCCGGATCGTGCGTCACCACCGTTCGGAGGTCGGCCTTGAAGCGGATGGCGTGCTTGAGGGCATGGAAGCCCTCGAGGACGGCCAGCTCATTGTCACGCCGGGCGCTCCGGAAGCGCGCGATCAGCTGGTTGCGTTCGGATTCCGGGGTCGGGACGCGGATGGGTCGTTTCATCCCTCTATCCTAGTGGCCGGGCGATCCCCGGACCAGAAGCGTCCCGGCATGGCGTGTATCTTTGGGGGCTCCCGCGGCCAACCGCCGCCCTCCCGGCTCACGTACTGGGGATGACTCATGCACCAGACTGCCCTCGATGCCCGACACCGCGCCCTCGGCGCCCGGATGATCCCCTTTGCCGGCTGGGAGATGCCGGTCCAGTACAGCGGGATCATCGAGGAACACCAGGCGGTCCGGACCGGAGCCGGGCTGTTCGACCTCTCCCATATGGGGGAGCTCTGGGTGGAGGGGCCCGACGCCGGGGCCGCGCTCGACTACGCCATCGTCACGGCGCCGTCCAAGATGGCGGTCGGCAAGGCCCACTATTCCATGATCTGTACCCCCGAGGGGACGGTCATTGACGACCTGATCGTCTACCGTCTGGGTGAGCGGCGCTGGATGGTGGTGGCCAACGCCTCCAACGTCGCCCCGGTGGTGGCGGCGCTCAAGGAACGCTTCGCCAAGTTCAACGTACAGTTCGACGATGCCACCATGCGGACTTCGCTGGTCGCCATTCAGGGTCCCAATGCGGCCGCGATCCTCCAGCCCCACATTGAATTCGATCTGCCCCGTCTCAAGTACTACGCCGGCGCCGAAACCGTCGCCTGTGGGGTGCCGGCGCTGCTCGCCCGCACCGGCTACACCGGCGAGGATGGCTTCGAACTCTTTGTGGCGTGGGACGATGCGGTCAAGGTGTGGGACACCCTGATGAAGGCAGGCGAGGGGCACGGACTCAAGCCGGTGGGCCTCGGCGCGCGCGACACCCTCCGTCTCGAGGCGGGGATGCCGCTCTACGGCCAGGAGCTCGACCGCGAGACCACGCCCTTCGAGGCTGGCCTCTCCCGGGTGGTGAAGTTCGACAAGCCGGGCGACTTCGTCGGCCGTGCCGCGCTGGAACGGGCCAAGGACGCGCCGCGCAAGCAGTTGGTTGGCCTGAAGCTTACCGATCGGGGCATCGCACGGACCGGCTATCCTGTCTATCTTCCCGCCGCTCCGGCGGCATGTGGCACGGTGACCAGCGGCACCTCATCGCCGACCCTGGGTGCCTCGGTGGCGATGGCGTACGTTCCCCTCGAGTCGGCGGCCGTGGGAACGGTGGTTGAAGTCGGCATTCGGAATCTCCGGGCAACCGCGACCATCGTGCCGCTGCCCTTTTACAAGCGTTCGACCTGAGTCAGGAGAATCACCGTGGATATCCCGGGCACCCTCAAGTATTCCGATGAGCACGAATGGATCGCCACCGACGGCACCGTCGGCGTCACCGCCTTCGCGGTGGAGCAGATCGGCGACATCGTCTATGTCGAGCTGCCGGCCGTCGGCACCATGGTCGAGGCCACCAAGGCCTTCGGCGTCATCGAGTCGGTCAAGGCGGTGAGCGAGCTCTTCGCCCCGGCCTCCGGCAAGGTCGTCGCAATCAACACCACGCTCGCCGACTCACCCGAGACGGTGGCGGCCGACTGCTACGGCGCCGGCTGGCTGGTGAAGATTGAAATGAGCAATCCCGCCGAGGTCGCCGCGCTCAAGGATGCGGCAGCCTACGGCGCGATGATTGCGAGTCACTGAGTTTGACTGACGCTTGATCCGACGGGGCCCGGAACGGGGCCTCGTCTGCTTTGGAGGAAGGCCATGCGAAGTGCTTTCAGCGGGCGCCACATCGGGCCGCGCCAGAACGACATCGACACCATGCTGGCCGAGCTCGGCCATGCGTCACTCGACACCTTCATCGATGCGGTGGTCCCCGAGGCGATTCGCCTCCGTCGGCCGCTGAACCTGCCGGCCGGACAGGACGAGCATACGGTGCTCGCCACCATGCGCCGGATCGCCGACAAGAACCAGGTCTTCCGCTCCTACATCGGCGCCGGGTACAGCAACACGCTGGTCCCGCCGGTCATCCAGCGGAACATCCTCGAGAATCCCGGCTGGTACACGGCCTACACGCCGTATCAGGCCGAGATCGCGCAGGGTCGCCTCGAGGCGCTGCTCAACTTCCAGACCATGATCAGCGACATGACCGCGCTGCCGGTCGCCAATGCCTCGCTGCTCGACGAGGGCACCGCCGCCGCCGAGGCGATGGCGATGTCACTCGCCCTGGTGAAGCATGGCGACACGCCGGTCTATCTCGTCGACTCGAGTTGTCATCCGCAGACCATCGCCGTGGTGCACACTCGCGCCGAAGCGCGCGGCGTCAAGGTGGTGGTGAAGGATCCCTCCCAGTTCATCTTTGCGCCCGACGTCTTCGGCTGCCTGCTGCAGTATCCTGCGACCGACGGTGCGGTGCGTGACTACCGTGGACTCTGTGACACGGCGCATGCGGCCGGTGCGATCGTCACGGCGGCCTGCGACCTGCTCTCGCTCGCGCTGTTGCGCCCGCCCGGCGAGTGGGGAGCCGATGTCGCGGTCGGCAACTCGCAGCGCTTCGGTGTGCCGCTCGGCTATGGCGGACCGCACGCGGCGTTCTTCGCGACCAAGGACGAATACAAGCGCCACATCGCGGGCCGGATCATCGGCGTGTCGAAGGATGTCGATGGTCGACCGGCGCTGCGCATGGCGCTCCAGACGCGCGAGCAGCACATCCGTCGCGACAAGGCGACGAGCAATGTCTGCACCGCGCAGGTGCTGCTCGCGGTGATGGCGTCGATGTATGCGGTGTGGCATGGCCCCGAGGGAATTCGCCGGATCGCCCTCGACGTGCACGATCACGCCCGGCGCCTTGCCGATGCGCTGACCGCACTCGGTCATCGTCCCGATCACTCGGTGTTCTTCGATACCGTGGCCGTCACCCTCGATCCCGCGATCTGCGATGCGGTGATCAAGGCCGCGGGCGGCAAGCGGATCAACCTGCGGCGCCTGGCGGTCAATCGGATCACGGTCGCGCTCGACGAGACGGTCACCGATCAGGACCTGGTCGACGTGGTCGCGTCGTTCGCCAGTGGTCGCGCCGTCGAGGTGCCGCCGGCGGGAACGGTGGTGCACCAGCCGTTCGGCGAGAAGATGGGGCGGAGCAGCGAATACCTGACGCATCCGGTGTTCCATCGGCACCGCTCCGAGACCGAGATGTTGCGCTACATGCGCGGTCTCGAAGCGAAGGATCTCTCGCTCACGGCCGCGATGATCCCGCTCGGCAGCTGCACCATGAAACTCAACGCGACGGCCGAGATGATGCCGGTGAGCTGGCCCGAGTTCGGCTCGATGCATCCGTTCGCCCCGCGCGCGCAGGCGGCCGGCTACACCGAGATGTTCGAGCGGCTCGAGGCGGATCTCTGCGAGATCACCGGTTTCGCGAGCGTCTCGTTGCAACCCAACGCCGGATCACAGGGCGAGTATGCCGGGCTGCTCGTCATTCGCGCCTATCACCATTCGCGTGGCGATCAGCACCGCGATGTCTGCCTCATTCCGGTGAGTGCGCACGGCACCAATCCGGCGAGTGCGGTGATGGCGGGGATGAAGGTGGTGGTCGTGGCGTCGGATGAACATGGCAACATTGATGTCGCCGATCTGCGCGCCAAGGCGACGCAGCATGCGGCGAACTTGGCCGCGCTGATGGTCACCTATCCGTCGACGCACGGGGTGTTCGAGGGATCGATCGGCGAGATCTGCCGCATCATCCACGAGCACGGCGGCCAGGTCTATATGGATGGCGCCAACATGAATGCCCAGGTGGGGCTCTGCCGCCCGGGTGACATCGGCGCCGATGTCTGCCACCTCAACCTGCACAAGACCTTCTGCATCCCGCACGGCGGCGGCGGTCCCGGCATGGGACCGATCGGCGTGGCGGCGCACCTCACGGCATTCCTCCCCGACCATCCGATGGTCGATCTCGGTCACGATCACTCGGCCGGTACCGTCTCGTCCGGCCCGTGGGGCAGTCCGAGCATTCTGCCGATCTCGTGGATCTACATCCAATTGATGGGGAGCACCGGTCTCACCGATGCGACCAAGATCGCCATCCTCAGCGCCAACTACATCGCCAAGCGGCTCGAGGGAGCGTACGATCTGCTCTACTCGGGTGCGAACGGACTCATCGCGCACGAATGCATCCTCGATACCCGCGTCTTCAAGAACACCGCCGGGGTCGAGGTCGAGGACATCGCCAAGCGGCTGATTGATTTTGGTTTCCACCCGCCCACGGTGTCGTTCCCGGTACCGGGCACCCTGATGGTGGAGCCGACCGAGTCGGAGCCCAAGGCAGAGCTCGATCGATTTGTCGACGCCTTGCTCGCCATTCGCGAGGAGATTCGTGAAATCGAAACCGGCGAGGCCTCGCGCGAGGACAACCTCCTCAAGCGGGCGCCGCACACGTTGCAAACGGTGATCAGCGACAACTGGGACCGGCCCTACTCGCGCGAGCGGGCGGCCTTCCCGATGCCGGGGCTGCGCGAGCGGAAGGCGTGGCCGACCGTTGGCCGGATCGACAACGCTTACGGCGACCGGAACCTCGTCTGCACCTGCCCGCCGGTGGAGGCGTACGCGTAGGGGCGACGCATGCGTCGTCCCTACGCGCGGCGTCGGGCGCTCCAATGGTGCCGCGCCCGCGCCACCAGCCGCACCCCGACGAAGGCAATACCGATGGTGAGGGCACTGACGGCGAAGCGGATGTCCGTTGGTGCCGAGTCTTCGAAGGTGAGCCGCCACCACGGGATGTCGGCGAATTCCCGATGCACTCGGGCGAAGGCACCGAGCCAGAAGATGCCTCCCACCGCGAGCACGGTCGCGATCACCCAGTTCGCGTCGAGCGGTTCGGTGGTCAGGGGCGCGCGCCGCGAAAATTCCTTGCGACCCATCAACAACAGGAAGACCAGCAGCAGGAGCAGCGCGGCGCTGATGATGTCGGTCGAACGGATCAGCACCAGCGGGACCTCGACCAGCAGCACGCCCATGGTGATGCGGAACGCCGCGCGCATCTTGCGGGCCAGTCCCCAGGCCAGGATGAGGGTCATCACCCCCAACATCGACGCCAGCAGGTGGGACCCCTTCACCACCACCACCGGGATGGAGCGCTGCAACCAGGCGGTATTGCCGGGATTGCCGGGAATTGCGCCGAAGGAGAGCAGTACGATCCCCGAGAGAAAGGTCAGCACGGCGAGCAGCTTGGGCGTGAGCCGGCGCACGAAGCGCCACACCGGCGCCATCGGTCCGGTCGACGGCTGTTCGGAGGAGCGATGGGCGAGTAACGCGGTGGCGGCGAGGAGCGGGATCAGGTAGTAGACCACCCGATAGAGCAGCAGTGCCGCGGTCGCTTCCGGTGCGGTGATGCCAGCCGGGCGGAGGAGCAGCATCGCGGCTTCAAAGACGCCGATGCCGCCGGGGAGGGGGATCACCTGCGTGACGATCTGGGCGAGCAGAAAACCGCTCAGGAACGGGAGGAACGGCACCGATCCCGTGGCGGCATAGAGGACGTACAGTGCCGTTGAGGAGAGCAACCAGTCGGCGGCCGACACGCCCAGCTGGAGGGCGAGGTGGCGGCCGCCGAGCAGGTTGAGGTGGTGTTTGCCGAACTGCAGCGGCTGCTTGCGTACCACGGAGGTGATCACCACGGCGGCCACGAGCACCAGAAAGAGCACCCCGACCGGCTGCAGATCGTGGATGGGAAGATGGAACGTGGCCGGGATCGGGATGGGTCCGAGCACGAAAGCGAGACCGGCCACCGAGAAGAGGCCCAGCACGAAGGTCGAGACGTTCGTGGCCACCACCGACCCGATTTCGGCAGGCGTCAGCCCGAGCCGGTGGAAGAGCTTGAAGCGGACGCCACTGCCCGCCACGATTGCCATGGGCGCGCTGTTCTGGACGGCATGGCTGATGAAGGACGGTGCCCAGAGCAGGCGGACCGGGATCGCCCTGCCCACCACCAGCACCGAGGCATAGTCGTAACCCACCAGCGCGGCATAGCCGGCGACGGTCAGGGCCAGGGCCGCAACGAGATGTTCCAACCCGATGCGGTGGAACGACTTGACGATATCCGACACCTGATAGGACGTCAGCACCCGTTGCAGCACGGCGATGGCCACCGCGAACATCACGACATCGATGACGAGGGCCAGCCTTCGCCGCCACGCGCCGGGTTTCTTGCGAGGGGTCCCGCTCGGTACCTTACGCGGCATGCGAAACTCCGCTCGGTTGCTGCTGCTGTCGATGCTCGCCAGTCCACTCGGCGCGCAGGCTGTTCCGTTCACGCCGGGCATGGTGATCACCCGATCCACCACCATCCGTCCCGGTCGCTATTCCGCACCCGCCGGGAATTCCGCCGCTCTGGTGGTCCGCGGGTCAAATATCACCCTGACCATGACCGGTGTCGAACTGGTGGGCAGTGAGGCCGCGGAACATCCCGACCTGTTCACTGGCACCGCGCTCCGGATTGATGGCGGCAGCGGCGTCACGGTGAAGGGCATGCGCGCGCACGGCTACCGCGTCGGCATCATCGCGCGAGGGGTGACCCGGCTCCGCCTCCTCGGCAACGACCTCTCCTACAACGGGAAGCCGCGACTCTACAGCGGCATCGAAAAGGAGTCGCTGGTCGACTGGCTCGACTACCACCAGAACGAGAAGGACGAGTGGCTGCGCTACGGGGCAGGGATCTACCTCGTCGACATCGACGGCGGCGAAATCCGCGGCAACACCATTCGCCAGGGGATGGACGGGCTGATGATGACCCGCGCCAACGGCATGCGGGTCTGGAACAACGACTTCTCCTACAACAGCGGCCTCGGCGTCGGGATGTATCGCTCGTCCAACGACACGCTGATGCACAACCGGATCAACTTCGATGTCCGCGGCTACTCGCAGGGATTCTTTAATCGTGGGCAGGATTCCGCTGGACTGCTGATGTACGAGCAGAGTTGCAACAATGTCGTCGCCTACAACTCGGTGACGCATGGCGGCGACGGGCTCTTCATCTGGGCCGGGCAGAGCACCATGGACAATGGCCAGGGCGGGGTGAACGACAATCTCTTCTACCGCAACGACTTCTCCTTTGCGCCCACCAACGGGATGGAGGCGACCTTCTCGCGGAATGTCTTCGCCGAGAATCGGGTCGAGGGCAACTGGCACGGGCTATGGGGTGGCTACTCATTCGAGTCATCGGTGATCAATAATCGTTTCGCGCACAACGTCGAGGCGATTGCCATTGAGCATGGTCAGGACGACCGGATCATCGGCAACAGCTTCGATGGCGACACGGTGGCGGTGCATCTCTGGTGGAACAAGGTCGAACCGTCGGACTGGGGCTATCCCAAGTATCGCGACACCCGCTCGCGCGACTACGTGATCCTGGCCAACAGCTTCCGCCACACCCGGATGGCTCTCCGGATCGACAACACCCAAGGGTCACGCATCGACGGCAACGTCTTCGACGGTGTCGATTCGGTGGCGCGCTTCACCGGCGACAGCAGCGGGACGGCCTTCAATCAGCATGCTCCTGCGGTGGCGACCGCCGTGCCGACGCCGGAGCGCTATCGCGTCGCGTCGCTCAAGGGCGGGATGGCGGCGCTCACGCCCGATGCCCGACGCGTCGGTCGCGCGGCGATCATCGTCGACGAGTGGGGCCCCTACGACTGGCAGAGCCCCAAGCTTTGGCCGATTGGGCGCTCCGATGCCCTGCCACAGCGGCTCCGGGTGCTCGGCCCGGCCGGTCGCTGGCGTGTGGCGGCCCAGCAGGGCATTGCCAGGCTCTCCGCCGAATCGGGACGAGTCGGCGATACCCTCGTGGTGACGCCCGCGAGCGGCAACGAGGACGACTATGCCGTGACGCTCGAATACGTCGGCGTCGCCACGACGTCGTCATTTGGAGTGCACACTGCGGCGGGCAAGCCGCTGCAGTTCGGCTGGGAGCGCTACCTCCCCAGCACCACGTGGCACGTGAAGTTCGTGGCGTGGGATTCCGTGGCCGCGCCGCGCACCGACGCCGCCGCCATCACCCGCGCACTCGCTGGTGCAGCCGCGGCCACGCTCGACACCAATCGGCTCGACTTTACCTGGTACAGTCCACCCCGCAAGACGATTCCCCAG
>JBBRBZ010000017.1:0-32199 GCA_038205305.1 Gemmatimonadales bacterium | reverse complement strand
AGTCCAGGGCGCCCTGGTGATGTACCCCATCCATGCCTTCGGATCGGAAGCACAGCGCGAATACTGGCTGCCGCGCCTGGCGAATGGCAGCGAGATCGGCTGCTTCGGCCTCACCGAACCCGACTATGGCTCCAATCCGTCGGGGATGATCACCACTGCCCGTGAGACCGCCGACGGCTGGCTGCTGAACGGCACCAAGATGTGGATCACCAATGGCTCGCAGGCCACCGTCTCCATCATCTGGGCGAAGACGGGCGAGATCGACGATGCCTCATCCATTCGCGGCTTCATCGTGCCGACCAACTCGCCGGGCTTCACCGGCAAGGACCAGAAGGGGAAGCTCTCGCTGCGGGCCTCCGACACCAGCGAGTTGCACCTGCAGGACGTCCACGTCCCCAAGGACGCCATCCTCCCCGATTCGGGTGGCATCAAGAGTCCGCTGATGTGCCTGACCCAGGCGCGGTACGGCATTGCGTGGGGTGGCGTGGGGGCCGCGATGGCGTGTTTCGACGAGGCCCGTCGCTACGCGGCCAACCGGATCATGTTCGGGCGACCGATCGGCCAGACGCAGCTCCAGCAGGAACGTCTCGCCAACATGCTCACCGAGATCACCAAGGGGCAGCTGCTGGTGCTCCAGCTCGGTCGCCTCAAGGACAAGGGCACCATGAAGCCGGCGCAGGTCTCCCTCGCCAAGCGCAACAACGTGAACATGGCATGCGACATCGCTCGCGAAGCACGTCGGCTCCTCGGCGCCAACGGTATCCTCATTGAATACCACTCCATGCGACACCTCGCGAACCTCGAATCGGTCTATACCTACGAGGGGACCCACGACATGCACTCGCTGATTCTGGGGCAGGAGATCACCGGCTTGGCGGCGTACTAGAACGGAGAACGGAGAACGGAGAACGGAGAACGGAGAACAGAGAACAGAGAACGGAGAACAGAGAACAGAGAACGGAGCGAAGGAGTGACCATGACCATCTCAGGACAGGACTGACTGTGAAAATCGCCGTGCTGCTGCGCCGAGTTCCCGACACCACCGCCAAGATCGCGATTGGCGCTGATGGTGTCTCCATTGCCGAGGCCGGGGTGAAGTTCGTCCCCAATCCCTACGACGAGTACGCGCTCGAAGCGGCGATCGCCTTGAAGGACGCGGCCGGCGCGGGGGAAACGATCGTCGTCGCGCTCGGCCCCGATGTGGTGCAGGAGACGCTGCGCACAGCGCTGGCGATGGGCATCGACCGGGCGATCCATCTGCAGGGCGCGGCCTCGACCGATGGCCTCGCCAATGCCCGGGTGCTGGCGGAGCATCTGGGTCCGCTGGGCTGCGATGCCATTCTCTGTGGCAAGCTGGCGGTCGATGACTACGGTCAGCAGACCGGCGCGATGGTCGCCGAGCTGCTGGAACTGCCCTGCGCCACAGCGGTCTCGAAGCTCGAGGTGAGTGGCGGGCGCGCCACGGTGGAGCGCGAGGTCGAGGGCGGTGTCGAGCAGGCGAGCTGCGCACTGCCGGCGGTGTTCACCTGCGACAAGGGACTGAACAATCCGCGGCTGCCGTCGCTCAAGGGGATCATGGCCGCCAAGAAGAAGCCCCTCGACATTGTGCCGGTAACCGTGGGCGAGGCGCAGTCCAGCGTGGTGTCGCTGGCACTGCCGCCCGAACGCGCCGCCGGACGGATCGTCGGCGAGGGAGCGGCCGCCGTGCCGGCCCTTGTCCAGTTGCTCACCAGCGAAGCGAAGGTGCTCTGATCATGGCTGCCATTCTCGCAGTACTCGAACAGCGCCAAGGCGCCCTCCGGAAGGGCGCGGCGGAGCTCATCGCCGCCGCATTACAGGTCGCCGGCGTCAGCGGCGACACCGTCGATGTCCTCATCTGTGGCAACGGGGCGGTGAGTGGTGCCGATGCACTCGGTGCGGCTGGTGCCGACCGCGTCCTCACGGCATCGCATGCCGACTTCACCAACTACTGTCCCGACGGCATCGTAGCGACAGTGGCATCGATCGCCGCCAACTACCGCGCGATCTTCATCGCGGCCACCTCGACCGGCAAGGATCTCGCGCCGCGCGTGGCGGCCCGGCTCGGATCGAGTTGCGCCATGGACGTCACCTCCGTCGCCGCGGCGGGCGCGAAGGTGCGCGTGGTGCGCCCAGTCTACGCCGGCAAGGCGTTGCAGACGGTCGATCTTGCGGGCACGCCGGTGGTCGCGGTGCGACCCGGCAGCTACCCCGCCGCGGCCATCGCCAAGGCGGGCATGGTCGAGAGTGTGGCGGTCCCCTCGTTCAGCCGACGACTCGAAGTCTCCGGCATTCGTGCGCCCGAGAAGGCGACACTCGATGTCGCCGAAGCCCGGGTGGTGGTCTCCGGGGGTCGCGGACTGGGCGATCCGAAGCACTTCGCCCTGCTCGAGGAGCTGGCCGCGGCTTTCGGTGGCGAAGCAGCCATCGGCGCCTCGCGCGCAGTGGTCGATGCCGGCTGGATCGAGCACGGCGCGCAGGTGGGCCAGACCGGCAAGACCGTCGCGCCCGAGCTCTACTTCGCGATCGGCATCAGCGGTGCGGTGCAGCACCTGGCCGGGATGCGGACGGCGAAGGTGATTGTTGCCATCAACCGCGACAAGGATGCACCGATATTCAAAGTGGCCGATTTCGGCATCGTGGGTGACCTGTTCGAAGTCGTGCCGGCCCTGACGGCCGCCATCGCCCAAGCCAAAGCACACTGAGTCCGCGGTCTCGCAAGGAGTGCGTCGTGAGCGTTGTCCTGCCCGTCCAGCATCAGTCGCCGCTTCCGGCGTCGATCATCCGCCGCGACCCCCCCGGTCCGGAGGCGATTGAACTCGACGTGCTGGTCGTGGGCGCCGGCCCGGCAGGACTGGCCTGCGCCCTCGAGTTGCACCGGCAGTCTCCCGACCTCACCATCGGTGTGCTCGAGAAGGCGGGGGCACTCGGCGAACACACTCTCTCCGGCGCGGTGATCAATCCGAGCGCGTTGCGCGAGCTCTTTCCCGACCTGAAGGACGAGGAGTTTCCCTTCCGGCAGCGCGTCGATCACGAATCGGTCTATTACATGACCGGTACGGGGTCCACCAAAATTCCGACGCCGCCCACCATGCAGAATCGTGGCTATTACTCCGCCTCGCTCTGTGAAGTGGTGCGCTGGATGGGTGAGCAGGCCGAAGCGGCAGGGATCAACCTCTTCCCCGGCTTCCCGGTGGAGTCGCTCTACGTCGAGGGCGACCGGGTGATTGGCGTGCGCACCATGCCGTCGGGGATGGATCGCGACAACCAGCCGACGGATGTTTACCAGGAACCGACCGACCTGCTCGCCAAGGTGGTGGTGCTTGCCGAGGGGACGCGCGGCCCGCTCGGGCAGGCGTGGCGCACCTGGCGTGGGGTTGGCAGCGAGAACCCGCAGATCTTCGCGCTGGGCGTGAAGGAAGTGTGGCAAGTGAAGCAGCCACTCGACCGGGTCATTCACACCATGGGGTGGCCGCTTCCGGCCGGCGCCTTCGGTGGCTCGTGGTGCTATCCGATGGGGCCCAACCAGGTCAGCCTGGGACTGGTGGTGGGGCTCGATTACCACGACGCCTCGCTCGACGTGCACGAGTTGCTCCAGCGCATGAAACTGCACCCGCTGGTCCGTCCCATCCTCGAAGGCGGTCAGCTGCTCGAATGGGGTGCGAAGACCATTCCAGAGGGCGGCTACTACGCCCTGCCAGAGCGGCTCAGCGGCGATGGCCTGGTGATGATCGGCGACACTGCCGGATTTGTGGACGTCCCTTCGCTCAAGGGAGTGCACTACGCCATGGAGTCGGGGATGCTTGCCGCGCGCACCATCGCGGCCGACCTGGCCAAGGGGGGCACCGGGAGCGCGGCCACGCTGGCGGCCTACGATGCCGCCGTGCGCGACTCGCAGATTGTCCGCGACCTTCACCGCACCCGCAACATGCGGCTGGCGTTCAAGGACGGTTTCGTGGTCGGCGCCATGAAGGCAGGGCTGATGACCCTTACCGGCGGCGCTTTTCCCGGCGGCAGGATTGACATGCCCAGGGACGCCGACGTGCCGCGCGACGTGCACGCTGACAGTGATCCCTTCGTGCCCGACAACGTGCTCACCTTCAGCAAGGTGGATGCGGTCTTCAAGTCCGGCAACGCCACCCGCGACTCGATCCCCTCGCACCTGATCGTCGGCGAACAGGTGTCGGGTGCGGTCGCCGATTTCTACTCCCACCTCTGTCCGGCTGGCGTGTATGAGCGTCAGGGCGACGCGCTGGTGGTGAATCCACCCAACTGCATCGACTGCAAGGCCACCGACGTCCTCGGCCCCCGCTGGACGCCTCGGGAAGGCGGCAGCGGACCGAAGTACCGGTTGATGTAATGACCGGTCGCTCGCGGCTTCGGCAACTCGGAGAGTGGCTGGTCGCACCCCCCGATGAAGCATTCGCCGACGCCGCACGCGAGGGAGAACTCCTCGTGGGGCGGATCCGCACCTGGGCGACCCTGCTCCTGCTGACCAGCCCGCTCGTCTCCATGCTGCTTGATGGCCGCGTGGGCCAGAACGTCCTCGGACTTGGCGTGGCGGTCGCCGCGGTGGTCATCGCGATCCTGATCGAACGCATTCTCCACCGCGGCTATTATCGCCCGTCGATCGCCTTCATGACGTCGATCGTCGACGTCTCGATCATCTCCAGTGGTCTCTTTGTCTACTGGGCCGTCGGCAATCCGATTGTCACGACCAACTCGCGCGTGATCTTCGAGTGCTACTTCCTCGCCATCGGCGCTTCAGCCCTGCGCTACGACCGTCGTGTCACCATTGTCGCGGGGCTGATGGCGATTGCCCAGTACGTTGGCCTCGCCGCCGCGTCGTGGGCGCGCTATGGCAAGACCACGCTGCTGTCCGACAGCGTCGACTACGGTCGCTTCGAATGGTCCTCTGTCTTTTCGCGCAGTGTGGTCCTGCTGGCGATGACGGTCGTCTCGCTCGCGATCGTCAATCGCGCTCGCCGACTGCGGAGCCTCAGCACCAACGACCGTTTGACGGGGATGTTCAACCGAGCCTATATCGAGGAGTATCTCGGCAACGAGGTGCTGCGCACGGCGCGCGCCAAGGGGTCACTGGCGGTGGCCATGCTCGACGTCGATCGCTTCAAGAACTTCAACGACAGCTACGGCCACGCGGCCGGTGATGCCGCCCTCAAGCAGGTCGCCAGGGTGCTGCAGTCGGCACTCCGGCGGACCGACGTGGTCGCGCGCTATGGCGGGGAAGAGGTGCTGATCGTGCTGCCAGCCACGTCACTCCAGGCGGCGATGGACAAGCTCGATGAGGTGCGGGTGCAGATCGCGCTTGCCGACATCAAGCTGCCGCGGGGCGGGACGTCCCACGTGACGGTATCGATCGGTGTGGCGGCGTGGGATCAGGACGGGCGAGCGGTCGATACGCTGCTCGACGTCGCCGACAAACGGCTCTACGCCGCCAAGGACGCGGGCCGCAATCGGGTCTTTGGGCCCGCGCAGATGGCCACTATGCTCGAGGCGCGCTGAGGCTCCTCAGCGCGTGACAATCCCGGCCGCCACGGCCAGCTCGGCATTCTGCACCGCGGCACCGGCCGCGCCGCGGACCAGGTTGTGACTCAGGGCCACGAGTCGCAGGTGGTGCACCGGACAGCGCCGGATCCGTCCCACCGTGATGCTCATGCCATTGCCACGATCGACATCGAGTCGGGACTGCGGCCGGTCAGGGCGCATCTCCACCTCGATCACCTGCGCCGGCGAACTGGGGAGTCCGGCCACCCTCGCGTCGCCGCGGAACGCCTCAAGTGCGGCCCGCGCATCCTCCGGCGAGGGTACCCGATCGAACGCCAGTGACGCACTCACCATGTGGCCATCCACGACCGGCACCCGGTGTACCATGGCGCTCACCGTGAGCTCGGCGTCGGTGATGGCATCCTGCGCGAAGCGGCCGAGGATCTTCAGCGTCTCGCGCTCGATCTTCTCCTCCTCGCCGCCAATGAAGGGAATCACGTTGCCGAGCAGGTCGATCGAGGGCACGCCGGGATAGCCCGCCCCCGAAGCGGCCTGCAGCGTCGCGGCCACCGCCACCCGCAGCCCGAATGCCCGGTGCAGCGGGGCCAGTGCCGTCACCATCGCGGCGGTCGAGCAATTGGGATTGGCGATGATACCGCCGCTCCATCCCCGGAGCGTGCGCTGACGAGTGAGCAGCCCCAGATGGTCGGCGTTCACCTCGGGAATGAGCAGCGGCACGTCGGCTGCCATCCGGAAGGCCGAGGCATTGCTCACCACCAGCGTTCCGGCGCGCGCGAAGGCCGGCTCCACCTCGAGGGCGATCGCGGCGTCGAGCGCGGAGAAGGCGATCATCGCGCCGTGCCCGGGTTCGGCCGCAGTCAGCCGAAGATCGGCCACCGAGGCGGGGAGTGGCGTGGTCTCCCGCCAGCGCACTTCATCGCCGTAGCGCTTGCCGATCCGCTCGTTCGAGGCCGCCACCTGGACCACCTCGAACCAGGGATGGTCGGCAAGCAATCGGAGGAATTTCTGGCCGACCGTGCCGGTGGCACCAAGCACTGCAACGGGAAGACGGGACATCGGGACTCCAATGGTGATAGCGGGACCGCAGCACGTAGTCGATGGGAGGCCTGCGATCAGTCCGTGCTCGCCGTCGCCTTGGCGTGGCGCAGGGAAGCGATCACGGCAATCGTGAGAATCCCCACGATGACTCCCAGCGAGACGATCACCGGCGGATGGATCCACCAGGATACCAGCATCTTCAAACCCACGAAGACCAGGATGAGGGCGACACCGGGCTTCAGGTAGCGGAAGGTGTCCATCATGCCCGCCAGCAGGAAGAAGAGCGCCCGCAGCCCAAGGATCGCGAAGATGTTGGACGAATAGACGATGAACGGATCGCGGGTGATCGCAAAGATCGCCGGTATGGAGTCGATGGCGAAGACCACGTCGGTCGATTCCACCACCAAGAGCACCAGCAGCAGCGGGGTGGCCACGAGGACGCCGTTCTGCCGGGTGAAAAAGCGATGCTCCTCGTACCGATCGCTGAAGGGCAGCAGGCGGCGCGCCAGCCGAATCACCGGATTCCGCTCAGGGTGGACGGGGGCGTCGTCGCCGGCCTGCCACATCTTGATGCCGGTGACCACCAGGATCGCGCCGAAGAGGTAGATGATCCACTCGAAGCGCTGCAGCAGCAGCGCCCCGGCGCCGATCATCATCCCGCGCATCAGCATCGCGCCGAAGATGCCCCATTTCAGCACCTTGGCCTGCGAGCCGACGGGCACGGCGAAATACTGGAACAACAAGATGAAGACGAAGAGATTGTCGACCGAGAGCGAGAGCTCGATCACGTAGCCGGTGACGAACTCCAGCGCGTGGGACACGCCCTCGCGATACCAGAGGAAGCCCGCAAAGGCCGCCGCCAGGAGCACCAGCGCGCCACTCCAGCGCGCAGCCTCCCGCGGCGCCAGCACATGGGCGTGCCGGTTGAGGACGCCCAGGTCGAGCACCAGCAGGACGGCAATGACAGCAGTGAAGCCGATCCAGACGACCGGCGGATGAACGCCCACGAGACTCCTCGGCTACCAGGCGAGTGCGGTGACCGTCGACCCGGACGGCAGCGAACCTTCTCCGGGAGGAATTTCGATCAATCCATGGGCTCGCGCCAGCGACGTGAGCATTCCCGACCCCTGCGGTCCGGTGAGTCGCGCCACCGGAAGACCCGCGTCGTCGCTCTGCGTGAAGGTGGCGCGCAGCCACATCGCCAATCGCGGCTCGCGATGGATCGCCTCGGCGATGGTGACGCGCATCCGCCGCCGCTCTGGCGCGGCGTCTCCCAGCATGGCGCGAATGGCCGGCCGGGCGAAGAGTTCGTACGTCACCATGGCACTCACCGGATTGCCCGGCAGGCCGATCCAGAGTCGACGATCCGGCAGCACGGCGCTGCTGGTCGGCCCGCCAGGGCGCATCGCCACCCTGGTGAAGAGCATCGTGGCCCCGAGCGAAGCGATGACGCGCCGCAGGTGATCGTGATCGCCCACGCTCACGCCGCCGGCGGTGATCAGCAGGTCCACATCGCTGGCGCCGGCCAGTCGCTCGCGGATGGCCACTGGATCATCGCCCACGAGGCCAAGCGAGACGGCGACACCGCCGGCCTCCCGCACCAACGCCTCGATTGTCGGGCCATTCACGTTGCCAAGTTTGCGGCCCGAGAGAATCTCCTCGGGATGATCGAGCCCGATGATTTCATCGCCGGTGCCGAGCACGCCAATGCGCGGCTTGCGATGCACCAGTGGCAGCGTCACGCCGAGTGAGGCGAGCAGCGCCAGCTGGTGCGGGCCGATGGGCGTGCCGGCCGCGAGGGCGAGATCGCCAGCAGAGAGGTCGGCGCCAGCCTGCCGGATGTTGCGGCCGGCATCGCGTGCGCTGCGGACCTCAACCTGCTCGGCGCCGTGATCGGTGTCTTCCTGCCGGACCACGGAATCGGCGCCTCCGGGCACCGGCGCGCCAGTGAAGATGCGCACTGCCTCGCCTGGGCCGAGGGGGCGGGCCGCTTCCCCACCGGCGGCGATCGCTCCGATCACTCGCAGCAGCACCGGCGCGTCACCGCTTGCACCGCGGATATCCCCGGCGCGCACGGCGTAGCCGTCCATGGCGGAATTGGTCCACGGGGGAAGGGCGATCGGGGCAAGCACGTCGGTCGCGAGCAGATGACCGATGGCATCGACCAGCGGCACGCGCAGCGTGGGCTGTGGCCGAACCTGAGCGAGGATCGCGCGCGAGGCTTCGGCCACACTGAGCGGCGTGGTCATCGACTCCCCGAGGGCGTCAGTAGCGCCGTCCCCGCCGCCGCTCCAGCACGATGTTGAGCCCGACCATGAAGCTGGGGAAGACCTTGAATCGTTCGGCCGATGGCGGCACGAGGCCCTGATTCGGCGTAGTGCCGGTCACCACCGGAATCACGGCGCCTGTCGCTCGTCCCTCGACCGTCAACTGGTAGCCGCCACTCGGCGCGGTCGCGAGGCCGAATCCCACCGCGCCCGAAGGCCGGATCATGCGGCTGTTGTTCTCGCTGTAGATCTCGAGGCGATTTTCTTCCTCGAGGCCGAACGTCGACGACATCTGCAGCGTGCTCCGCGGTACCACCGCCGCACCGATCAAGCCGCGGAAGTAGGGCTGATATGCCGCCCGGCTGAATGGGCGCCAGACGATACCGCCCATTAGCGAGACCGCCGATGCCGGACGATTGGTGCCGTTGAGGGCGGTACAGGCGTCCTCGGCCGGGAATCCCCCCCCCGACGACAGCGCGCAGCCATCCTCTGAACCCAACCCGATGTAGGTGAACTCCGCCGTGAAGCCCAGGTTGGCGGAAGGGTAGTAGGCCCCCTGGGCACTGAGCGTCAGGTTGGAGCCGAGCCGACGGTTGAGATTGAGCAGGCTGGTATCGTTGGAGAAGCCAATAATCGGTTGACCTTTGACGGACCAGAGCGAGGTTCCGCCGATATAGCCGCCGGCCACGCCGACCGTGACGCGGGCCTCATCGTGGCTCTGAGCGGAGGCGGGCGAAGGAGAGAGAGGTGCGGCGAGGCCGCAGAGGACACCGAGATACCGCAGAGCACACACGCGAGAGTGCATGGCACGTCCTCATGGTTGGAGCGGATCGGTTCAGGAGGGTCCAGTGCAGTCGGCCCAGAGGGTCTCATCCTCAGCGACTCGAACCCGCTGGAGCTGCACCGTGCCTTGGAGACGTCCAGCCACCTCGCACCAGCACCATGCCGCCAGCGCCTCGCAGGTGGGGAGTTCAGCCCCCGAGGCGAAGCGGTCCACCGACGCATTGAGCAGCGTGCCCGCGAGCGGCTTGATAATCGCGGCGTCGAGCAAGGCGTCGAATTCGCCGAGATCGATGACCATCTGGGTGGCGGGATCGAGTGGCCCCGTCACTGTCACCTCGATCCGGTACAGATGTCCGTGCCCGGCCGGGTCGGCCGTCCAGCCGAATCGCGCCTGATTTTCCGCATCCGTCCAGTCCGCGCGGTGGTAGCGGTGTCTGGCGTGGAAGGCGATCCGTCGGGTCAACGCGCTGGACACGGGGCGCTCATGCGCTAGAAGTGGATGCTCAGGCCGATCAGCAATGCCGGCGTGACGGTGTACTGGCTTGCCTTCCCCGTCGTGTTGACTGCGTTCGAGACGCCGTTCGTCCCGGGCTGCTTGGAGGGCTCAATGCTGTAGGCGATCGGGTACTTGAGCTTCCAGAACATCGCTCGCGACTCCACGCGGAGCGCCACATTCTGGGTGAGCAGGATCCGCGTCCCCAGCGAGGGGGCGAAGTAGAAGTGCGTTCCGAAGGAATATCCCGACGTGTCGCTCGCGGGCGACTTCTGACCGTGCACCAGTCCGATGCCGACCGCTGTGAAGGGCGCGAGGCTGTGCCACGACTTCGAGCCGGTGAGGTTCAACTGGATGCTGAATTCGCCGGCAAGGAGATGATTCGCCACGTCCGGTTTCACCCGCGTCGCGACGGAATCGTTGGCATCCACGACATGACGCACAGTGTTGGCCCACCACCCGCCGAGCGAAAGCCCCAGCGTGTGATTGCCGCGAAAGGTGATCTTGGCGCCCGCGAGCGTGCCGTCGCGTGGCCCCACCAAGAGGGGGCCACCGCTGCCGAGCAGCTTGCCCGCGCTCAGCTCCAGCCACCGATCGGACAGAATGTCGCGGTAGGGCGATTCCGACGGGAGCGTACCGACCTGCGCCCCGGCCCGGGAAAGCCCGGCCACGGAGAGGAACGACGCGAAGAGTACCACTGGCAGAACACGGCGCATGAAAGCCCTTATGCAGTCAGGAGGGAACGCCCGGTCATCTCGGCAGGTTGCTCGAGACCCAGGAGCGACAGGATGGTCGGTGCGACATCACACAGGGCACCGCCGGAGCGAAGCGAGTGCGCGCCGTCACCCACCGTCACGAACGGGACAGGATTGGTGGTGTGGGCGGTGTGCGGCCCACCCGTCACCGGGTCGATCATCATTTCCGCGTTGCCATGATCGGCGGTGATGAGGAGTCGGGCACCCGCCGCGTCCCCCGCGCGGAGCATCTCGCCCAGGCAGCGGTCCACCGTCTCCACCGCTTGGATCACCGCCGGGATCACGCCGGTGTGCCCAACCATGTCGGCGTTGGCGAAGTTGACCAGGAAGAAGTCGTGTTCGCGCTTCCGGATGGCGGTGCACAGCGCCTGCGAAATGCCCGCGGCACTCATTTCGGGGGCGAGATCGTAGGTGGCAACCTGCTGGGAAGGTATCAGCTCGCGCTCCTCGCCCGGAAATGGTGGCTCGTGGCCGCCGTTGAAGAAATAGGTGACGTGCGGGTACTTCTCCGTCTCAGCGGTCCGGAACTGCGTCCGCCCCAAGCTGCTCAGTTCCTCGCCAAGGATGCGTGCCATCGAGAAGGGCGGGAAGACCTGAGGGATCGGAAACGTCTGGTCGTACTGCGTCATGGTGGCGGCCGCGAGGTGCAGCGGGGCGCCGGTGTCAAAGCCGGAGAAATCCGGGAGGCAGAGGGCCGAGACGATCTGCCGCATCCGGTCGGAACGGTAGTTGAAGAAGAAGACCGCGTCTCCTTCCCGCATCGTCGCCACGGGCGCCGCGTCGCGTGACACTACCAACGGCTTGATGAACTCGTCGGTTTCGCCGCGAGCGTAGGCCTCGCGAATTCCCGCCACTGGATCGGCGATCGCGGTGCCCTCGCCCCGCACTATGGCGGCCCACCCCAGCCGGATCCGCTCCCAGCGCTTGTCGCGGTCCATCGAGAAGTACCGACCGGTGAGCGAGCCGATCACCGTCCGGCCACCGCCCACGCGGCCGATCTCCTGCTGCAGCTGGGCCACGAAATCTGCCCCGGAGGCGGGCGGGGCATCGCGACCATCAAGGAAGCCCTGGAGGGCAATTCGGGGCACGTCGAGACGCACGAACGCCTCGATCGCGGCCACCAGATGCCGATCCATGGCATGAACGCCGCCATTGCCCAGCAGCCCCACCAGGTGGACCGTTCCACCGTTCCGGCGGACCTGCTCGGCGAGCCGGGCCAGCGCCGGGCTGCTGAAGAAGTCGCCCCGGGCGATGCTCTGGTTGATGCGCACCAAGTCCTGCGGCACCACCCGCCCGGCACCCAGGTTGAGGTGGCCGACCTCGGAATTGCCCATCTGGCCTGCCGGAAGACCGACCGCCAACCCGCTGGCTTCGAGCAACGTGCGCGGCTGCGAGGCGATCAGCCGGTCCCACATCGGCGTGTTGGCCAGGGCGATGGCGTTCCCCTCGCGTTCCGCACGGTAGCCCCAGCCGTCGAGGACGGCGAGGACAACGGGGGCAGCGCGCGAGGGAGTCGCCATCGGCAAGTTTGCTCCGGAACAGGGATCGGGAACCGCCTCGAAACTAGCCGCAGGCCCGGAAGGGGCCAATCGCAGCCCGCCGGCTGTATTCTTCAGGTCGTCCTTCCTCCCGGCCATTCCCAGGAGTTTGCGCATGTCCGCCCGGTTTCTCTCGGGGTCCGCCATTGCCGCCGCTGTTGCGCTCTGCACCGTGACCATGGCCGCTCGAGCGCAGGAAATTCCCTACCGGCTCGGTCGCTGGAATCCTGATTCGTTCGGCAATCAGCGGGTCGTCTTGAACGTGCCGCAGCAGGCGAAGGTGACGACCCGACCCGGAGGGGCGCCTTTCATGGCCCGCGTCCGGATCCCCTGGCGTCGGCGGGACACGCATCCTGAGCTGAAGCAGATCATCGTCACCGACTCGGCCGGCAAGCGGGTGACCAATGTCGTCGCGCTCTCCGTGCGCCGGGATTCAGGCGACGTCGTCTTCGAGCCGAGCGCCGGGTATGGCGACTACTACCTGTACTACCTGCCCTATATCGGTTCGGTGAAGTCGAACTACCCCAAGATCAGCTACCCGACACAGGACTCGACCGCAGACCCCGCCTGGATCAAGAGTGCCCGAAGCTCGTATGCGAGTGCGTCCCCGGCCGTCGTCACCGCCTTCGAGTCGGTCGACAGCATGTCGCTGATCTGGCCGATGGAAGTCAGTGCCACGGACGGCGAAGTTGCCGCCCTGCGCGCCAGGTTCCAGGGGCAGCCGATGGTGATCTTCCCCGAGGACCGCACCCGGCCGATCAAGATGACGACCGATCTCCCGATGCGCTGGGTGGCCGCGGCCAGTTCACGGGTGCTCCACGGCACTGCGCTGCGCGATGAGTACTACGCCTTCCAGCTCGGCGTCTGGGCACTCCGCCCGCTCGATTCGGTGCGGGTACGGTTTGGTGCTCTCACCGGTCCTGCTGGCTCAACCGTCGCAGCCTCCGCCTTCAACTGCATCAACACCGACGGTGTCGACTGGATGGGCCGCGCCTACAAGCGCACCGTCACCGTCGAGGCGGGGAAGGTGTCACCGCTCTGGTGCGGAGTGATGATCCCCGCCACTGCGCGCGCCGGCGCCTACCACGGCACTGCCACCGTGGTTGCATCGGGCGGCAAGAGCAGCGTGGTGCCCATCGCGCTCACCATCTCGGCCACGCGCGCGGTCAACCATGGTGATGACGAGCCGTGGCGGCTCTCGCGGTTGCGCTGGCTCGATTCGCGCCTGGCCGAGGACGGTCCGCCGATGGCGCCGTACATCCCCGTGACGGGCACGCCGGCCGCATTGTCGGTGCTCGGGCGGCAGATCGCGCTCGATCCCCTCGGCTTCCCGAAGCAAATCACCTCGTTCTTCGATCCGGGAATGACCCGAATTCTTGCCAAGGGTCGACCGATGTTGGTGAAGCCGATCAGCCTCGTGGTGGCCGACAGTGCCGGTCATTCCCTGCCGTTCGTGCCGGGCATCGTCCACGTCACCAGCCGCACCAGTTCGCGGGTTGCGTTCAGTTCGAGCGGGCGGAGTGGCGCCCTGCATCTCGACGTGCATGGTGAGCTCGACTTCGACGGCAATCTCGAATATCGCGTTGGGCTCGTCTCCGACCGCGCCATGCCGGTGAGCGACGTGCGGCTCACCATGCCGCTGCGCAACGACGTCGCCCGCTTCTTCATGGGGATGAGCCAGATGGGCGGCAACGCGCCCGACGAGTACGACTGGCAATGGGACGTGAAGCGAAACCAGGACGCGGTCTGGATCGGTGACGTCAACGCGGGCGTGCAGCTGACGCTCAAGGATGATCAGTACATCCGCCCGCTCAACACCAACTTCTACCAGCTCCGCCCACTGGTGATGCCGCGCTCCTGGTCCAACAACGGGCGCGGCGGCTGCCACTTCGAATCGAGCGTCCACTCCTACGACGCGACGTGCTACGGCGGACCACGCACCCTCGCCAAGGGCGACACCCTCTGGTTCAACTTCCGGCTGCTGGTCACGCCATTCCACCCGATCGACACCAAGACGCACTTCGACACCCGCTACTACCACGCCTACAAGCCGGTCGATACCGTGAAGGCGGCGGGTGCGAACCTGGTCAACGTGCACCACGCGACCGAGATCAATCCCTACATCAACTATCCGTTCCTTCGGCCTGAGGCGATGAAGGCGTACGCTGATTCGCTGCACGCGGCCAACATGCGCTTCAAGATCTACTACACCGTGCGTGAGCTCACCAACCGTGCCCCGGAACTGTGGGCGCTGCGCTCCCTCGGCAGCGATGTCCTGGCCTCAGGACCCGGCGGTGGCCATTCCTGGTTGCAGGAGCACATGATCGATGATTACATCACCGGCTGGGTGGTGCCCCAGTTGCGCGACGTGGCGATGGTGACCAGCGGAATCTCGCGTTGGCACAACTTCTACATCGAGGGGATGCAGTGGCTCACCCAGCACGCCGGCGTTGATGGCATCTACCTCGATGACGTCGCCTTCGATCGCGCGACCATGCTGCGGCTCCGTCGCGTGCTCACCACCAACGGCACCCGGGGCGAGAAGATCGACCTCCACTCGGCCAATCAGTTCAACAAGGCCGACGGCTACACCAGCAGCGCCAATCTGTATCTCGAGCACTTCCCCTTCATCGACCGGCTCTGGTTTGGTGAATATTTCAACTACGACAATCCCCCCGACTACTGGCTGGTCGAGATGTCGGGCATTCCGTTCGGCCTCCTCGGCGAGATGTTGCAGGGCGGTGGCAACCCGTGGCGCGGCATGCTCTTCGGCATGACGGCGCGGCTGCCCTGGGCCGGCGATCCGCGCGAGCTGTGGAAGGTCTGGGATGACTTTGGCATTTCGCAAGCCACCATGCAGGGATGGTGGACGCCCGCTCCACCGGTGACCACCGGACGCTCGGACATTCTCGCGACCACCTACAGCCGCCCTGGCTCGGCGCTTATTGCCGTGGCCAGCTGGGCGCGTGACACCACCGCGGTGCGCCTGCGAATCAACTGGCGCGCGCTCGGGCTCGACTCCACCAAGGTGCGCATCGAGGCGCCGGAGATTGCCAACTTCCAGCCGGCGCGTTCCTTCCGTGTCGGCGAGCCCATCCCGGTGCCGAACGGCCGGGGCTGGGTGCTCATGGTGAAGCCTTTGACCGCCGGGCGCGCGCCCGGTAAACTGCCGCAATGAAGAACCGCTGGTGGACTCGGTATGCGATGGCATTCGCCGCCATGATGGTGGCAGCTCCGCTCGCGGCGCAGGGCCGGGAGCGCATCGCCACCGCCACTGATTTCGTGAAGGATCCGGGCGGCACCGTGCTGGGGCGACTCTCCGTCGGCACCATCCTCCTCGGCGGTGCGGTGAAGGGGGATTGGAAGGAGGTCACCGTCGACGCGTGGATCCTTGCTTCGGCACTCCGTGACGACAATCGGGAGGGCTTCGATGTCTCGGTGAGTCCCGCTTCCGGCACCGCCATGCGGGCCGGCCCCGGCACCGGTACCAGCTTTGGCACGCTGCGCACCGGGGCGCTCTTCAAGCGGCGGGAGACCAAGTCGGGCTGGGCCCATGTCCGGCGGACGGCCTGGGTGCTTCGCGCCTCGCTCGCCTCGTCCAAGCCGGCGACCACGGTCGCCGAAAAGCCGACAACGGCGGCCACGCCATCGGCACCGCCCGCGGCGACGGAGCCCACCGGCAACACCACCGTGAGCATGCTGTCGGGCGGGACAGCCGTTGCCGATGTCCCCTCGGGGACGGCCTTCGTGACACTGGAGACCCCGGTCAAGGCGGAGGTGCTCGAGCATCGTGCCGGCTGGGCCCACGTCCGCATCGAGGGCTGGGTGCGCGACGGTTCGATCGGTGAGGCGCCACCGCCCGGTTCGATTACCGCCGCCGACCTGCGCAGCCAGCCCGACCGCTACGTCGGCCAGACCGTGGAGTGGACCTTGCAGGTGATTGCGGTGCAGAAGGCCGACGAACTGCGGCCTGAGTTGCCGACAGGGCAGCCCTACGTCCTGGCCCGGGGACCGCTGCCGGAAACGGGATTCGTCTATATGGTGATACCGCCCGATCAAGAAGCGACGTTTCGGGGCATGCAGCCGTTGACCAAGGTGAGGGTCCGCGCCACCGTCAAGGCGGGGCGCTCGAAGTACTTGCAGGTGCCGGTGCTGAGCTTTCTGCGGAAAATGGACTGACGAAGGAGCCGGTGTGAAAGACCACGTGAAGGAACGCATTGTCCGCGCCCTCGACGCCCTCTCCGATGAGCGCGGCTATCAGGTGCTGGACTACGTCGAGTTCCTCGAGAGCAAGTACGGCGAACGGGCCGCTCCCACCGGGATTTTCGCGCAGATCAGCGACACGGTCGAGAACACCATGCGGGCCGGCAAGCTTCCGCTCGATGCCATCAGCGGCACGGTGAAGATCTTCGGCGGTGCCACCAAGGTGATGAATGGCCTGGCCTCGGCGGCCCAGGCGGTGATCGACGAGACCACCAGGACCCTCTCGACTCCCTCCAAGGCGACGGCACCGGCGGCCAAGCCCGCCGAATCGCCTGCTGGGGGTCAGCAGCCACCCTCCGGGGGGCAGGCGGCCTGAACAGGGGGGCAGGGATTGATCCCCGTGCCCCCACCCCGATAGGTTTTAGGATGTTCCCATCAAACAAACAGCGATCCGGCCCGAGGAGCTTTCAATGAGCAGACTCCGGCCTGGTCTCGCCCTGACGTTCGATGACGTGCTGCTGGCTCCGCGCCACTCCACCGTCCATCCCCGCCTCGTTTCGACCGCGTCCCGCTTCACCCGCGCCATACCGCTCCACATTCCGCTGGTTTCAGCGGCGATGGACACCGTCACCGAGGCCGAGATGGCCATGGCGATGGCACGCGCCGGCGGCATCGGGGTGATCCACAAGAACATGTCGATCGATCGGCAAGCTGCCGAGATCGACCGGGTGAAACGAAGCGAGAGCGGCATGATCCAGAACCCGATCACGCTCGGCCCCGAACGCCCGATTCGCGAGGCCCACGCCTTGATGCGGCGCTTCCGTATTTCGGGCGTCCCCATCGTCGACGGGGCGGGGAAGTTGGTCGGGATCATCACCAACCGCGATCTCCAGTTCGAGTCCAACCTCGATCGCCCCATTTCGGCAGCAATGACCAGCGAGGGTCTGGTGACCGCACCGGTCGGCACCAACCTCGACGAGGCCGAAGCGATCCTCGCCCAGCACCGGATCGAAAAGCTCCCTGTGGTCGATAACGAGGGGATGCTGAAGGGCCTCATCACCGTCAAGGACATCTTCAAGCGCCGGGACTATCCCAATGCCAACAAGGACGACCACGGCCGTCTCCGGGTCGCCGGGGCCGTCGGGGCGGGACCGGAGGCGAAGATTCGCGCCCAGGCTCTGGTGGGTGCCGGCGTCGATGTGATTGTCGTCGATTCGGCCCACGGCCACTCCGAAGGGGTGCTCGAGACCATTTCCGCCCTGCGTGAGGCCTTTCCCGATGTCCAGCTGGTTGGCGGCAACGTCGCCACTGAAGCGGGCGCTCGTGCGTTGGTGGAGCGCGGAGTCGATGCGGTGAAGGTGGGCATCGGACCGGGCTCGATCTGCACCACCCGCGTCGTCACCGGTGTCGGCATGCCTCAGGTGACCGCCATCATCGATGCGGTGCGCGGGGCGGGCGATGTGCCCGTCATCGCCGACGGCGGCATCAAGTATTCGGGTGACGCGGTCAAGGCCCTCGCCGCCGGTGCGGCCAGCGTGATGATGGGATCGATGCTGGCCGGTACCGAGGAGAGCCCCGGCGAGAGCATCTTGGCCGAGGGCCGTCGCTTCAAGCTCATCCGCGGGATGGGGTCGCTCGCCGCCATGCAGGATGGCTCCGCCGATCGCTACTTCCAGGAGGGCGAGGTGTCGGCTTCGAAGATGGTCCCGGAAGGGATCGAGGGCCGCGTTCCGTACAAGGGACCGGTGGCCGACGTGATCTTCCAAATGGTGGGAGGACTGCGGAGCGGCATGGGATACTGCGGCACGCCAACGATCAGCGCGCTCCAGTCCGACACCGAGTTCGTCCAGATCACCTCGGCCGGTCTGCGCGAGTCACACCCGCACGATGTCACCATCACGCGCGAGGCACCGAACTACAGCGTCTGACGGAGAACGGAGAACGGAGAACGGAGAACGGAGAACGGAGAACGGAGAACGGAGAACGGATGTGAGTCCCGTTCTCCGTTCTCCGTTCTCCAATCTCCCTCAAGCAGTCGCTGGGGCGATCAGCTGCTGCTGTTCAGGATGCTGTGCTTCCGGCTGTAGCTGAAGAAGATCACCAGGCCGATCACCAGCCAGACGATCAACCGCATCCAGTTCTCCCAGCCCAGGCCGTAGATCATCGCGCCGCAGACCACCACGCCGGCGATCGAGACGAACGGGACTGCCGGCACTCTGAACCCGCGCTGAATGTCGGGTCGGCTGACCCGCAGCATCCACACCCCGATGCAGACCAGAATGAAGGCGAAGAGGGTGCCGATCGACGTCATGTCGCCCACGATGTCGCCCGGAATGAATGCGGCAAACAGTGACGTGAAGCCGAAGAAGAGCCAGTTGGACTTGTACGGGGTCCGGTGCACTGGATGGACGTCCGAGAACACCTTGGGCACCAGACCGTCATGGCTCATCGAGTAGAAGACGCGCGACTGGCCGAGGAGCATGACCAGGATCACCGACGAGAAGCCCGCCAGAATGGCGAGCGTGACGAACTTCGCCAGCCAACCGTAGCCCGTCATGTACTTGGTGATGACGAAGGCCACCGACCCTTCGCGTCCGGCCGTCCGGAAGTCCTCGATCGTGCCGACACCGCTGAGCACGTGCGAGAAGAGGACGTACAGGATCGTGCAGATCACCAGCGACCCGAGAATGCCGATCGGCATGTCGCGCTTGGGGTTCTTGGCTTCCTGCGCGGCGGTTGAGACGGCATCAAAGCCGATGAAGGCGAAGAAGACCGTGCCTGCCGCACCCAAGATACCCATGATACCGCCGAAGGCATGGGTGATCCCGCCTGCGTCGGTGTACTTGCTGGGTGCCGGAATGTACGGCGTGTGATTGGCCGGATTGATGAAGCCCCAGCCGATCACGATCACCAGAATGACAATGGCAACCTTGGTGATGACGATGAGTCCGTTGACGAAGGCCGACTCCTGGGTGCCTCGAATCAGCAGCATGGTGAGCAGGAGGAGAATGACCACGGCGGGAATATTGAGAATGCCGTGCACTCCCGGGGCGCTCGAGAACGGCGACACCATGATGAGACCCTTGACCGGGTCAAGCATCTGAAAGGGGGAGTGACACCATTGAAACGGCACCGTCACCCCGAACCATTCGAGCGCCTTGTTGAGGTACTCGCTCCAGGCGATCGCGACGGTGGCCGCGCCGACGGCGTACTCCAGCACCAGATCCCAGCCGATGATCCACGCCATGAATTCGCCCATGGTCGCGTAGGAGTAGGTGTAGGCGCTGCCAGCGATCGGAATCATCGAGGCGAACTCGGCGTAGCAGAGCCCCGCGAACGCGCAACCGAGTCCGGCGACCATGAAGGCAATCGTGACCGACGGGCCAGCCCGGTCGGCGATCGCGGCGGCCGTCCGGACAAAGAGTCCGGCGCCGATGATGGCGCCGATGCCGAGCCCGATCAGGGACCAGGGACCGAGGGTGCGCTTGAGGGTGTTTTCACCCGTCTCCGCACCTTCGGCAATGAGGCGGTCAATCGACTTGGTTCTGAACAATGAGCCAGCCACGATAGTCCCTCGCATTTTTTTTGTGAGTGCGGCTTGGGGAATACCACGCGCGCAGGGCGACAGGCAGGAGGAGGATTCTCCGAAGTGGGCAAGCTGCCCCACGTCCCAAGACTTCCGCAAAGCTGCCGCCCATCGTGGCGAGTGTCAAGCACGGGCGAGGCGAGGAGGCTGGGCTGAGGCGACCGAGCGTGTAGATTCGGGGATGACCTTTGCGGCAACTGATCCCCTGCGCGCCGCTGCCCACGAGGTGGCGGCGCTCTTCCGTCCCGACCAGCGCATCTGCCTCACCACCCACGTCAATCCCGACGGCGATGGCCTCGGGAGTGAGGTGGCCCTGGTACACCTGCTGCGTGAGCAGGGCCTCGATGCCATCATCACCAATCCGACCGCCACCCCCCGCCGGTTCGCGTTCCTCTTTGAAGCGATACCCGGCGTCGATCGGAGTGGCCAGGCCGTCAAGGAGTTGCGGCGGGCCGACGCGATCATCGTGCTCGACATTGCGGACCTCTCGCGCCTGGGGAATCTGTCCGAGACCGTGCGGGATCGAGGCGTTCCCGTTGCCTGCATCGACCATCATCTCTCGGCAGGCGTCCTCCCGCCGGGCCCGCGCTTCGTCGACGCCACGGCGGCCGCCACCGGGGAGCTGATCGCCCTGATGGCGAAGGAACTCCAGTGGACCCTCACTCCCCTCGCCGCCAGGGCGCTCTACGTGGCGCTGGTGACCGACACGGGCGGCTTCCGCTTCTCCAACACCCAGCCGCGCACCCTCCGCACCGCCGCCGACCTGCTCGAGGTGGGGGTCAATCCCGAGCAGGTCTATCTCGACGTCTACGCCAATGCCCCGGTCGGGCGTCCTCGTCTCCTGGCGGAGGTGCTGCAGACACTGGTGGTGGAGCCGGAGTATGGCTTGGCTTGGGTCACCGTTCCCCCGGGTGCGATGGATCGTCACGATGTGGACCCCGATGACCTCGACGGCATCGTCGAGCACGCCAGGTCGATCGAAGGGGTGCGGCTGGCCCTGCTCTTTCGCGAAATGTCGGGCGCGCGAGTGAAGATCTCGCTCCGCAGCGTGGGGACGGTGGACGTGGCGGCCCTTGCGGCGCGGTTCGGCGGGGGCGGGCACTCCAAGGCCGCCGGAGTGGCGATTGCCGGCTCCCTTGCCGAGGTGCAGGTACAGTTCCTTGCCACGGTGCGCGACTACCTCAGCACGGTCGCCTGACCGTGACGGCCCTTGTCGCGGCTGCATGCGGTGATACCTTCCCATCGCGAAAGGAAGTGAAAGGCAGATGATCGACGCGGCAACGGAATTGATGGACCGAATCGAACGCACGATCGACGAAATGCGTCCCTACATCGCCTCGCACCGTGGCAATGTCGAGGTGGTCGACTTCGATCTCGCCGAGGGCCGTCTACTGGTCCGCCTCGGTGGCTCCTGCGTAGGGTGCGCCGCCTCGACTATCACCCTGAAACATGGGCTGGAGTTGCGCCTGCGAAAGGCCGTGCCCGAAGTGCGCACGGTCGACGCGGTCTGACCCGGTTTGACCCAATGAGCACTGCTCCCGAATCCCGAATCATTGCGGCGCTCGACACCGTCGAGAACCCGCGCACCGGCAAGGGCCTCCACGCGTCGGGCATGATCGCCGACTTCACGGTCGATCCCGCCACCGGCGAGGCATCGTTCAGCTTCCTGTTGCGACGCGACGACCCCGCTACGCTCGTCCGCCAGGCGCGCCAGGCCATTACGGCCCTGGGGCTGCCTCAGCCCAAGGTGAAGGTGGTCGATCCCGACGGCCCGCCCGCCACGACGCACGGAGCACCGCAGAGTGCCCAGGCTGGCGTCCCGCATGCGCCCACCCCGATGTCGATCCCCAGCATCCACTGCGTCGTGGCGATCTCCTCGGGCAAGGGTGGCGTCGGCAAGTCCACCGTCAGCGCCAACATCGCCGTCGCCCTCGCCCAGCGCGGTCTCCGCATCGGGCTCATCGATGCCGACTTCTACGGGCCGAATATCCCGCGGATGATGGGGGTCTACGAGCGTCCCCAGGTCGAGAATGGTCGGATCATTCCGCTCGAGGCCCACGGCGTGAAGCTGATGTCGATCGGTTTCCTGGTCGATCGCGACGCGCCCGCCATCTGGCGCGGGCCGATCATCACCAAGGTCCTGCACCAGTTCCTCCATGACGTGGCGTGGGGCGAGCTCGACTACCTCCTGGTGGACATGCCTCCGGGCACGGGTGACGCACAACTTTCGCTGGTGCAGCAGATCCTGGTGAATGGTGCCGTCGTGGTCACGACGCCGCAGGAAGTCGCCGTGGGCGATGCCCTTCGTGGTGCCAAGATGTTCGAGAAGGTGAACGTGCCTGTGCTCGGTGTGGTGGAGAACATGAGCGGCTTCATCGACCCGGTCACCGGCATGCGTCACGACATCTTCGGCAATGGGGGCGGCGAACGGCTGGCGGCCGAGCTGCAGATCCCGCTGCTGGGCCAGATTCCGCTCCAGCCCGGCCTCACCGAGGCAGCCGATCAGGGACGGCCGATCATCATCGACGCCCCGCGCTCCACCGCGGCGGTGATGCTGGCGGAGATTGCAGTGCGGGTCGATCAGGCCGCCCGGGACGCGCAGACCCCAGCCACCATTCTCGAGTAGCTACCCCCATGCGCTGGGCCCTCCTCGCTTCAGTGCTGCTGGCCACGACCGGGCCCGCGGCCCTCGTCGCCCAGAGCCAACCCTTCATCGTGCACGACACCAAGCCGGTGATCACGCACGGGCCATGGCTTGTCGATCCCACCGAGAGCGCCATCACCGTGGTGTGGATGACCGACACGCCGAGCCATTCCGCGGTGCGCTACGGTGTGGGCGACTCGCTCGATCAGCAGGCCGAGTCCCCGGTACACGGGCTCCTTCCGGTCACCCTGCTGCATTCGGTGCGTCTCACCGGACTGACGCCAGGGAAGCGCTATCACTACCGCGCCATCTCCACCCGTGTCGTCAAGTTGAAGGCGTACTGGCCCGAGAAGGGGCTTTCCATCGAGACGCCGATCTTTTCGTTCACCACCTTCGATCGTCACGCGCCGACTGTTGCCTTCTCGCTCATCACCGACACGCACGAGGATGTCGCGCGGATCAACAGCGAGATGAAGGCGATCGACTGGAACACCACCGACTTTCTGGTGCACCTGGGCGATGCCTTCGACTGGGTCGACAACGAAGACCAGCTCTTCGCCAAGTGGCTGGATCCGGTCGGCCGCGGCCTGGCGCACGCCAAGCCGCTCCTCTTTGCTCGCGGCAATCACGAATACCGTGGCGCATTCGCCCGCGCGCTCTTCGACTACGTGCCGGTGGCGAGCGGAGAGTTCTACGCTGCCCGCGACATCGGGCCGTTGCACCTGCTGGTGCTCGATTCCGGTGAGGACAAGCCCGACAGCACCAACGTCTACTCGCGACTCAATCGGAGCGAGCCGTATCTCCAGCGCGAATTGCAGTGGGCGGCCGACCAGGCGACCAGCGACCCCCGCTTCGGCGCCGCCCCGTTCCGCGTGGTGTTGATGCACCAGCCGCTGTGGGGGTCCATGCCTGAGGGCGCGGCGAAGTTCCGCCGCTTCGCGAATGCCGCGAAGATCGATCTGGTGATCGCCGGGCATGATCATCGCTTTTCGAGGGTGAATGCCGGCACGGGCGGGGCGGGTTACACGACGCTGGTGCTGGGACAGGACCAGGTGGCGCGAGTGGCTGCGACCGCGTCGGCAATTCGGGTGGTGGTGCGTTCGACCAAGGGCGAACTGGTCGATTCCTTCGTGGTGAGCCGCCGCTGACCGATCAGCGGCGGACGCGGTCCTGCGCTACGGCTTGATCCACTCCAGGTTGACGCCCGCCACCGATGTCTTCAGTTCGACATTCAGCTTGTGTGGTGCCTTCGAGAACCCCTCGCTGATCCAGCCGCCGTCCTGCGTGACCAGCCCCTGGGCATTGACGCTGGTGAGGAAGCGATTGCTGTTGAGTTGCACGCCGGTCCCCGCAGGGAGCCTGAGCGTGAGGCCGCCCATCGACATGTCGACAATCAGCGTGATATCACGACGCCAGGTGCCGTCGAAGCCCAGGATCACGTTGCCCGCCGCCCCCTCCACATGCACCTCGTTGCAGCCGGCATTGGCGAGGTGCATCACCTCGAGCTGGCCAGCCGCGACAGTGAACGCCGCCAGTCGGCAATTGCCGCGATTGGGTGTATCGAAGCGCACCTGCCCGCGCGTGGCCGACGCGTGCACGTCGAGTTCGTCGAGGGTGAGGCCGCCGAGCTGCAGGCTTGCCTCGCTGGCAGCGAAGTTCGCCGAGAGCATGAGCGGAACATCACGGGCGAAGGAGAACTGCGCGGTCTGGGAGAGCTGGGCCCGCGAGGTCACCCGCACGCCGGTCACTCCGACCGGCTGCAATCCGAGATGGAGCATGCCAGTGCGCGGCTCGTAGTCCTGAATGGGCACGAAGCGATCGGCGTCGTAGCGCATCAGGACGTGGAACAGCTCCTTGCCGCCGAGCGGTTCCACCGAGACCGTCCCACCGTGAAAATCGAGCGAGGCACGGAGCACCCGCTCGCCCGCGACGTTGCGTGCGGCCGTGAAGGTGCGCATGGTCTGCGCCGCGAGCGAAGTGGCCTGCGTCCCGGCCGCACCGGCCACGAGGCCGGCGACAATGACAGTGTGGCGGATCATCGTCAGGCCTCCGGCGTCTTGCTGGGGCGCTTGACCGCTGGGACACCGAACTGTGGTGTCGCCCAGAGATATTCGTCGGTCATCATCTCGGGCGGCAGAAAACGTCCGGCGTGGCTCTCGCGAATTCCGCCGCGGGAGAGCAACGCGGCGCCGAAGCCGACGGTGCCCACCGCCCAGGTGCCCAGCGCGGCGGCGGCGAAGATCACCGAGCCGGCGACGGGAACCCAGCCGAAGAGCACCCACCCCGCCCACACCGACGCGAGCGCCAGCAACCCGGTCATCAGGTAGCGATAGGAGTTGGGCGAGGCCGCGAATCCGCGCGCCATTCGGCGTCGAGTGATTGTCTCGCCCATGGCGTGGGCGACGGCGAGCAGCCCGCCGAGGACGGCCACCACCGCGAGCAGGACGTAGACCGCGATCGCGAACGGCACCAGCAGCGCGCCGGCGACCGTCAGGACCAATCCTACCACGATCATTCCGAAGGTCGGCAGCACCAGGATCTGGCCGAGCAGTCCCACCAGGAACGAGCGCCCGAACGATACCGCCACCGTGTCGGAGACGATCTCGAGATTGGGCCGGCCGAAGGTGACCAGACCAAAGCCAAGGATCAGCAGCGTCGCAAAGACGCCGACCAGTCCCGCGGCGCGACCAACCATGGTGAGTGGAACCGAGACCGGCGTGACCGGCAGCGGCGCTGCCTCGATTTCCTGTGTGGTGCCGGTGACCTGACCTCCCGCCATCCGCACATGTCCGCCGATCGCGAGCACGTCGCCGACGATCACCGCGCCCGGGTTGAGGATGATGTCACCGTCGAGCGTGACCATGTTGCCCTCAACCCGACCATGCAGGTCGGCATCCCCTTCGAGGACCACCACGGGGCCGTGCACCGTCTCGGCGGAGCCGACGGAATAGTTGCCGAGGCGGGCGGTGCCGCCCACCACCGTGAGGCGGGTTTGGGACAGTGGCTTCCGGAGAGCACCTCGGAGCTGACGCTCGAGACGATCGGGGCGATCGAGATGGGCCGGATCGACAGTGATCCCCTGGGAATCCGACGGCTGCACCATCTGGGGGAGGATGACGGCTGCGGTGAGAAAGTTCGCTGAGCCGAGCAGGTGCTTGACCTTGTCTGAAATGCCATGCGCTGGCGTGTGGACGCCCGCCGCCCGAATGGGAGCGAAGGGGAAGAGCGCAGCGACGGCGAGTGTGAGGCCGAACGCCCCCGGCTTACCAGCGCGCATCGGCCGCGGGGTCGGTGAGGAGGCGGCGGAAGCCGGTGAGCACCACGACGTAGAGGGCTCCCACGGCGGCCATGGCCAACAACACCTTGCCCGGACTGCCCAAGGCGTCGGTGACGTTGCCAAACCAGGGCTGCTCGGTGGCGTTGGAGGCGACGGTCTGCATCGAGACCCAGAGTGCCTCGCCGGTCTGCCGGAGCGCCGGGACGACCGCTCCCAGCGCGGCTGCGGGATTGGCGAACGCCCAGGCGAAGCCGGCGACCAGCGATCCGCCGGTGAGCAGGGCGCCGATGGCGACCCGGCGCCGGGCGGCCATCTCGCGTGGACTCGGCGCGGCGGCGGGAGCGGGGACCAGTGCCGGCGCGACCGTGACCCGGCTCATCACCAGCTGCTCGAAGTCTGCGCTGGGCGAGAGCGACGGCAGGGCGGCCAGTGAGGTCACCAGCCGTCGATCGAGTTCGAACATCGCGAGGCAACTCGAACATGTCGCAAGATGAGACGTGGCCCGTTCCGCGGCAGTGCCATCGAGAAGGGCGTCGAGTTCGTCAGCGGTCAGGTGCAGCAGGTCAGGCGCAGTCATCTTGTGCCTCATACGACTTGGAAAGTGGCATGGTTTCAGCCTTCCCGCGTGTCAGCCAGCAACGCACGCAACTCATTTCGTGCGCGATGGATGTAGGTCTTGACCGTCCCCAAGGGGAGGTCGAGGATTTCGGCGATTTCTTCGTAGGGTCGTCCCTCGACATGGCGCAGCAGGATGCAATTGCGGTACTCGGGCCGGAGTCTGCCGACGGCGGCTTCGATCTGCGCACCGAGTTCCCGGCTGGTGACTTCTTCGAGCTGGCTCTCCTGACCATCACCGATCTGGAGCGTGGTGGCTTCGATCGCCTCGGCGCCCTCGGCATGGGGGGATCCGTCGAGGGAGAGGGTGTCGAGTTCCCGGCGGCGCAGGTGATCGATCGCGGCGTTGTTGGCGATCTTGAAGATCCAGCTGGAGAACTTGTATTCGGGCCGGTAGCTGCCGATGCCGTTCAACATCTTGATGAAGGTGTCCTGCGCCAGATCCTCGGCCAGCTCCTTGTTCCGCACCATTCGGTAGATCAGTGAATAGATCGGCCGCTGGTAGCGGCGGATCAGCTCGCGGTAGGCCGATTCGCGACCCATCACCGCCTGCTGGACGACTTCCTGATCGGAAAGGGCCCGCCAGTCGGGCGGCGGCGTGCCGGTCAAGGGTCACGCCGCGTTGCGACGGTGTTCGCCGGACCGGTACCTTTGGCCACCATGACCGTCACCAAGACCGAGCTACCGCTCACGGGAGGCCAGGCCAAGCGGCGGTACGTCCGCGGGCTCTTCGCCGATATCGCCCCGCGGTACGACCTGCTCAATCACGTCCTGTCGCTCAACATCGACCGCCGCTGGCGTCGCCAGGCGGTTGATCGACTGGGCTGGGAGGCGCACCCCGAGGGCGTCTATCTGGACCTTTGTGCCGGGACGCTCGATCTGGCGGCTGAGCTTGGCAACCGCCCCAGCTTCGGGGGACGGGTGATTGGTGCGGATTTCGTCCCCGAGATGCTCGAGCGCGGCGTGGGAAAATCCGCCCGCGTTGCTCCCGCGGCCGCCGACGCCCTCGATTTGCCGTTCGCGGGGGCGACCTTTGATGGGGCGACCGTCGGTTTCGGGATGCGCAACCTGATGGATCTCGATGCGGGGCTCCGTGAGGCGGCGCGAGTGCTCAAGCCGGGTGCGAGACTGGTCGTGCTCGAGCTGACGACTCCCCGCTGGCAACCGATGCGGGCATTGTACCTCGCCTACTTTCGCCAGGTGCTTCCGGGCATTGGTCGGCTGGTATCGAAACATAGGACGGCATACGACTGGCTCCCAGCGTCGGTCGAATTCTTCCCCGAACCACGGCCCTTCGCCGACCGGATCTCCCAGGCCGGATTCGACGAGGTGTCGTGGGACCTGTTGTGGGGTGGCATCGCCGCCCTTCACGTCGGCATCCGAAGGGCGCCATGAGTCTCGACTCGCTTCCCGAATTCCTCGCGGCCATTGAGGCGATGGGTGAACTGGTCCGGATCACCCAGCCGGTGCGCACCCACCTGGAGATGGCCGAGATCGCCGATCGGGTGATGAAGTCGCCCAACGGCGGCCCCGCGCTGCTGTTCGAGAAGCCGCTCCTCCCCGATGGCAACATCAGCGAGATCCCGGTCGCCATCAACCTCTATGGCTCGCGGCGACGGATCTGCCTCGCGCTCGGGGTCGAACGGCTTGAGGAGATCAGCGAACGGATCGCGGACCTGGTGAACCTGAAGGTGCCCGAGGGGCTGCTGGGGAAGCTTTCGCTGCTCCCCAAGCTTGCCGAGTTGGCGAAGTTCCCGCCGCGAGTGAAGGGGGGCAAGCCGCCGTGTCAGGAGGTGATCCTCCGCGGTGATGAGATCAACCTCGACACCCTTCCTGCGCTGCAGACCTGGCCGGACGACGGTGGTCGCTACCTCACGCTGCCGATGGTGATCACCCGTGATCCGGTGCGCGACACACGCAATGTCGGGATGTACCGGGTGCAGTTGCAGGGCCGCCGGGAACTCGCGATGCACTGGCAGCGCCACAAGACCGGCGCGGCGCACTGGCGCGAGATGGCCGAACGTGGCGAGACGATGCCGGTGGTGATCGCGCTCGGAGGTGATCCCGCCAGCACCTACGCCGCGTCTGCGCCGCTGCCGCCGGGTATCGATGAATTCCTCTTCGCCGGCTTCCTGCGGCGCGGCCCGGTGGAGCTTGCCAAGGCGGTGACCTGCGACCTCGAAGTGCCGGCCGAGGCCGACATCGTGATCGAGGGATACATCGATCCGAGCGAACCGCTGGTGATGGAGGGACCGTTCGGCGATCACACCGGTTTCTACTCCCTCGCCGATCTCTATCCACGAATGCACGTGACCGCCGTCACCATGAAGCGGAAGCCCGTCTACCCCGCCACGCTGGTGGGCCGGCCGCCGATGGAGGACTACTGGCTCGGGCACGCGACCGAGCGGATCTTCCTGCCGCTCATCAAGCTGACCGTGCCGGAGATCGTCGACTACCACATGCCGGCGGCGGGAATCTTTCATAACCTCGTCTTCGTGAGCATCGACAAGCAGTACCCGGGGCAGGCCTACAAGGTGATGCACGCCCTCTGGGGCCAGGGACTGATGTCGCTGGCGAAGGTGATCGTGGTGGTGGACAAGGATGTCAATGTGCAGGATGCCGAAGAGGTGTGGTGGGTCGCACTCAACAATATCGATCCCCAGCGCGACACCGAGATCGTGCGCGGCCCGGTGGACGTGCTCGACCACGCTGCCCAGCACTTCTCCTTCGGCGGCAAGCTCGGCATCGACGCCACACGCAAGTGGAAGGATGAGGGCTTCACGCGCGAGTGGCCTGAGAAGATCGTGATGGATGACGCCACGAAGAAGCGGGTGGATCAGCTGTGGGCGAAGCTGGGAATACCAAGTTGATGGAGAACGGAGAACCGAGAACGGAGAACCGAGAGGGACAAACTTTCGCTGGGCGCTCCGCAATTGCGCGCTGGGCGTCGTTCGTAAAGCTGCCGCACACCGTCTTTGCGCTGCCGTTTGCTCTGCTCGGCGTGCTCGCGGCGTCGCGAGTCGAGCCAGTCACGCTCCGTATCGTCGCTCTCGTGGTCGTCGCCTTCACGGCGGCGCGCTTTGCGGCGATGGGCTTCAACCGGATCGCCGATCGCGTCTTTGATGCGAGGAATCCGCGCACGCGCGCGCGAGAGATTCCCGCCGGCGCGATCTCGGTGCCGCAGGCCAAGGTGGCCGTGGTGCTCGCGAGCGTGGTCTTCGTCGTTGCGGCCGGTTCACTCAACCGGCTCTGCCTGCTCCTCTCTCCCATCGCGCTCGCCTGGCTACTCGGCTACTCCTACGCCAAGCGGTTCACCCACTGGCCACACCTCTGGCTCGGCCTGTCGCTCGCGATCGCCCCGGTGGGTGGTTGGCTCGCCGTCACGGGCGCGTGGAGCAGGCCGTGGTGGCTGCTGCTGGTCATTGCAGCCGGCGTGCTGACCTGGGTGGCAGGCTTCGATGTCTTTTACGCCCTCCCCGACGAGGGATTCGACCGCGACCAAGGGCTCCGCAGCGCCGTGGTGCGCCTCGGGCAGCGGCGGGCGATCCTCTTCGGGAAGCTGCTGCACGGCATCACCATTCCCGCGCTGGCACTGTTCGGCTGGGGCGCCGGGTTTGGGATGTGGTATTTTGCAGGCGTGCTGGTGGCGGCAGGCATCCTGGTCTACGAGCATCAACTCGTGAGGCCCGGCGACCTCTCCCGGCTCGATGCCGCCTTCTTCACCATGAATGGGGTGATGAGCGTGACGGTATGCGCCTTTGCGATGCTCGATAGATTCGTGGGACGATAGACGATAGACGATAGACGAGAGACGAGAGACGAGAGACGAGAGAACGAGGGGCTTTGCCCGTTCACCGTTCACCATTCACCATTCACCATGCACCATTCACCATTCACCATTCTTGTCATTGACCCGAGGCTCGAGATGCAACGCCCCAACTCCCGTCCGCCCGCGCCGAAGATCAGCAAGCCCACCAAGGGCAATCGTCAGCAGAACTTGATTCCGCCGCCGAAGGCACCGAAGCATCCCGTGCGGACGCCCACTCCGAACAAGCGGGGCAGCTGATCACAGTGACGGTCCCTGCCGAGCTGCCGGTCGTCCTGGCGATCACCGGCGCCAGCGGAGCACCGTACGCAGTGCGCTTGCTCGATGTGCTGGCCCGTCATCGGGTGCCGACCGAACTGATCATCTCGTCGCACGGCTGGCGCTTGCTGGCCACCGAGTCGGACATCGGTGATGAGGCGGCGTTGCGCGCGGCAACTGGTAATGACTGGTCGAGCGTGACGCTCCACCCCGACAACGATCGCGGCGCACTGCCGGCTTCGGGCTCGCATCGTACCCGAGGGATGGTGGTCTGTCCCTGTTCGATGGGGACCGTCTCGGCCATCGCGCTCGGCGCCTCGCGTTCGCTGATCGAGCGCGCCGCCGACGTCACCCTGAAGGAACGGCGCAAGCTGATCTTGGTGCCGCGGGAGACGCCGTTCTCGCTGGTGCACCTGCGCAACTTGACCGCCGTCACCGAGGCGGGCGCGATCGTGATTCCCGCCGCACCAGGCTTCTATCATCGCCCCGCCAGCATCGCGGAGCTGGTGGATTTCATCGTGCAGCGCATCATCGACCAGCTCGAGCTCGACATCACCATCGCGCCACGCTGGGAAGGGTGACGTGAGGCTTGGCGTCATCAGCGACACGCATGGGCTGCTTCGCCCCGAGGTCTTCGCCGTCTTTTCCGGGGTCGATCACATTCTCCATGCGGGAGACATCGGTCCGTCCGAACTGCTCAGCGAACTCGAGGCGATCGCTCCGGTCACGGCGGTGTACGGCAACACCGACGACTCTGATGTGCGCGCCCTGGTGCCACGCGTGGCCGTCATCGAACTCGATGGCTTCCAGATCGTGGTGACGCACGGTGACCAGTTCGGTCGTGGCGTGCCGAGCGAGGCATTCCACGCCGCCTACCCGGCGGCCGACATCCTGATCCACGGGCACACCCACATCCCCAAGTTGGAACTGGTGGATGTGGTGGTGACGGTGATGAATCCGGGTGGTGCGGGGCCGCGCCGATTCGACATTCCGGCCTCGGTCGGGATCCTCGAGCTCGAGGCCGGCATCCCGCCGCGCGGTCGGCTGGTGCCGTTGACCGGGGCGGATGAGGAGTAGCTGGCAGCCTGGCAGGCATGATTATTCCACCACTGATGTGATCGGAAATTTGTGGCGCGGCCGCGTCAATTGTGTGAGCAAACACCACACATCCCGCGGTGTTGCGCTCGGCTCAATTTCAGGATAGTGGACGTAACTCGCGACAGGGCAACGTGATGCGCCCACTCGCCAAAGACCTCGTATCCGGGAATGAAAGGTGCCTCCTCAGGTAGCACCGATTCACGATCGATCGGTGCATCACCGTCCCTTTGTAACTTCCCCGATCGATGAGGACTCCTCCCAATGAAGAGTCGGA
>JBBRBZ010000016.1:0-33036 GCA_038205305.1 Gemmatimonadales bacterium | reverse complement strand
GGGGGTGGAGATGGTGATGCCGGGGGACAACATCCAGATGACGATCGAACTGATCGTGCCGGTGGCGATGGATGCGGGACTGCGCTTCGCGATCCGCGAAGGGGGCCGCACGGTCGGGGCCGGCGTGGTGACCAAGATCCTCAAGTAAGGGCGAGGCATGCCTTGCCCGTAGCCGGGCGATAGGCGGCAGTGACGCGGGACTGTCCCGCGCCATGATGAGCAACCGAAAGGACCATGTGATGGCTGGAAAAATCCGGATCCGCCTGAAGGCGTTCGACCACGTGGTGCTGGACCAGGCCACGGCGGATATCGTGCGCACGGCGGAAAAGACGGGGGCGCAAGTCTCCGGTCCCATTCCGCTTCCCGTGAAGATGGAGCGATGGACCGTGCTGCGGTCTCCGCACGTCGACAAGAAGAGCCGTGAACAGTTCGAGCTGCGGACACACAAGCGCCTGCTCGACATTCACGATTCCCGTCCCCAGACGATGGACGCGCTGACCAAGCTGGATCTTCCGGCGGGCGTGGACGTCGAGATCAAGGTCGAGTAGCCATGGCCACTGGAATCATTGGCCGGAAGCTCGGCATGACACGGATCTTCACCGACGACGGCAATGCGCTGCCGGTGACGATCATCGAGGCCGGGCCGTGCCCGGTGCTCCAGGTGCGCGAGTCACAGGCGCAGATCGGCTGGGGCCGCAAGCGCGACATCCGGGCGACCAAGGCCGAAGTGGGTCACGCCAAGACTGCCGGACTCGACTACGCCCCGCAGGTGGTCCGTTCCTTCCCGATGGGTGAGGCGGAAGTCGCGCCCGGCGCGGTGCTCACGGTGTCGATGTTCGCCGAGGGCGAGCTCGTCAAGGTGACTGGCACCACCAAGGGTCGCGGCTTTCAGGGCGTCGTCCACCGGTACGGCTTCGGTGGTGGCCCGGCCTCGCACGGCAACACGCGGCACCGCAAGCCGGGTTCGATCGGACCAGGCACCGATCCGTCGCGCGTCATCAAGGGCAAGAAGATGCCGGGACACCAAGGGGCCGAGCGGCACACCGAACTCGGGCTGCGCATCGTCAAGATCGATGCGGAACGGAACCTGTTGTTCGTGCGCGGGGCGATCCCGGGTTCGAAGAACGGCATCGTGACCGTGGCCAAGCAGGCTGGAAGGAGCCGTCATGATTGAAGCACCGCATTTCTCTGCCGCGGGTGAAAAGCGCGCGCAGGCGTTCTCCCTGCCGGGTGAGATGTTCGACGGGACGGTGAACGAGGACGTGCTGCACCAGGCGGTGAAGACGTTCCTCAACAACCAGCGCCAGGGTACCGCCAAGACCAAGACGCGCAGCTTCGTCTCGGGTGGCAACCAGAAGCCGTGGAAGCAGAAGGGCACCGGTCGTGCACGCGCCGGCTCCACCCGTGCGCCGCATTGGCGTGGTGGTGGTGTCGTCTTCGGTCCTATTCCGCGCAGCTATCGCTCGGATATTCCGAAGAAGGTCCGTCAGCTCGCCCGTCGCTCGGCGCTCAATGCCCGCGCACGTGAAGGGATGCTGTCCGTGATCGATCCGCTTGCCATGGCCGCTCCGAAGACGCAGGCGCTGCTCGGTTTGCTGCAGAAGCTGGAGCTTGGTACCACCAAGACGCTGATCCTCACGGCCGGCGCGAAGCCGGCGGTGTATCTGAGCGGGCGCAACGTGCCGCACCTCACGGTGCTGCCGTACAGCGATGCGACGGCCTATGACATTCTCCGGGCGCAGGCGCTGGTGATCGAGGCGTCGGCTTTGGGATCTGACGTCGTCATGAGCAGCGAAGATGCTGCCGAGGCGCCGGTCAAGAAGGTCAAGCGCGCAGCAACCAAGACTGCCGCCAAGGCGCCGAAGGCTGCGAAGCCGAAGGCCCCCAAGGCGGCGGCCAAGCCGAAGAGCGCGGCGAAGGCGGCGAAGCGTTCGGCAAAGAAGGGGACTGAGTAATGGCCGATATGCACGGAATCGTGGTACGCCCGATGATCACCGAGAAGAGCTCCGTTGCCTGGCAGGAACGGAAGGAGTACGTCTTCGAAGTGACGCCGACGGCGACCAAGGGACAGATCCGCGAGGCGCTCAAGCAGCGCTTCGGGGTGACCGCGACGAGCGTCCGCACGATGCAGATGCGTCGCAACGCCGTGGCGCGTGGCCAGAGCCGGGGCGTGTCGGCCCGGTGGAAGAAGGCCTACGTCACGCTCAAGGACGGCGAGTCACTCGCCGTGTTCGAGGGCTGAGATGAGTATTCGCCAATTCCGCCCCATGACGGCGGCGACGCGGTTCAAGTCGGTCTCGGGTTTCGACGAGATCACCCGTGGCACGCCCGAGAAGGGGTTGCTGGAGCCGCTCAAGAAGAGCGGCGGCCGCAACAACAAGGGTCACCTCACGATGCGTCACATCGGGGGTGGTCACAAGCAGATGTACCGCAAAGTCGACTTCAAGCGGAACAAGTTCGGGATTCCGGCGCGGGTGGCCGAGATCGAGTACGACCCGAACCGCACCGCGCGACTGGCGCTGCTCTTCTACGCCGATGGCGAGAAGCGCTACATCCTGCACCCGGTCGGCCTGAAGCAGGGTGACACGGTGGTGAGTGGTCCGGGCAGCGACGTGCGCGTGGGTAACGCGATGCCGCTGGCTGAGGTGCCACTCGGTACCATGGTGCACAACATCGAGCTGAAGATTGGCAAGGGCGGCACCATGGCCCGCTCGGCCGGGCAGGGTGCCCAGGTCGTGGCGCGCGAGGGCGACTACGTCACCCTCCGGCTCAAGTCCACCGAGATGCGGATGGTCCATGGGCGCTGTCAGGCGACCATTGGCGAGGTCGGCAACTCCGATCACGAGCTGCTCTCGAAGGGCAAGGCCGGCAAGAATCGCTGGCTCGGCAAGCGTCCCTCGGTCCGTGGTGTCGCGATGAACCCGGTCGACCACCCGCTGGGTGGTGGTGAAGGGAAGACCTCGGGTGGACGTCCGCCGGTCTCGCCGTGGGGCAAGGCCGAGGGGAAGAAGACCCGGAAGCGGAAGAAGTCCTCGAACCGACTCATTGTGCGCGGCCGCAAGCGCGGGAAGGCGACCCAGTAATGGCGAGAAGCATCCGGAAGGGCCCCTTCGTGCAGCAGGCGCTGCTGGACAAGGTGACGGCCCAGAATGAAAAGAACGAGAAGAAGGTCGTGAAGACCTGGAGCCGGGCGAGCACGATCCTGCCCGAATTCGTCGGCCACACCTTTGCGGTGCACAACGGCAACAAGTTCGTGCCGGTGTACGTCTCGGAGAACATGGTCGGCCACAAGCTCGGGGAGTTCGCCCCGACACGCCTGTTTCGCGGACACAGCGGCAAGCTGGTCGCGGACAAGAAGGCCAAGGTCTGATGATGCACGGATATGCTGTGCAGCGGTCAGTGCGTCAGTCGCCGCGCAAGATGCGCCTGGTGATGGACCTGATTCGCGGCAAGAACGTCAATGATGCGTATGGGATCCTCCAGTTCAGCAAGAAGCTGGCGGCCCGGCAGATCTCCAAGACGCTGAAGTCGGCGGTGGCGAATGCCGAGCAGCACGCGCAGACGGCGAACGAATCGTTCGATGTCGATACGCTGGTGGTGGTCGATGCGCAGGTCCAGATGGGCTCACCGCTGAAGCGGTTCACGGCGGCGGCGCAGGGTCGCGCCACGCCGATCCGCAAGCGGACCAGCCACGTGCATATCGCCGTGGGTGAGAAGCCGGTCGCGAAGAAGAAGAAGGGAGCGAAGTAATGGGCCAGAAGACGCATCCAGTCGGGTTCCGGCTGGGAATCACCAAGCAGGCGATGTCGCGGTGGTACGCCTCGGCGAAGGACATGCCGGCGCTGCTGGCCGAGGATCGGCTGATCCGGGACTACATCCAGAAGCGGCTCGGGCACGCGGCGATCGCCGAGGTGCACATCGAGCGGCGGCCGGGGAAGGTCACCGTAACGATCCACACCGGGCGTCCGGGCGTGGTGATCGGCAAGCGCGGCGCCGAGGTGGACAAGCTCCGCGAGGAGCTGGCCGGCGTGCTCGAGCGCGAGCTGAAGGCGACGCGTGAAGTCGCGGTGAACGTCGAGGAGATCAAGCGCCCCGAGCTGTCGGCCAAGCTGGTTGCCGACAACATCGCCGCGCAGCTGGAGCAGCGCATCTCGTTCCGTCGCGCCATGAAGCGCGCGATGCAGAGCACGATGCGCATGGGCGCGCAGGGCATCCGGATCCGGGCGGCTGGTCGCCTGGGCGGGGCCGAAATCGCGCGCACCGAGGGCTACCGCGAGGGGCGCGTGCCACTGCACACGCTGCGCGCGGACATTGACTATGCCACGGGCACGGCGAGGACCACCTTCGGGGCGATCGGGATCAAGGTCTGGATCTTCAAGGGTGAAATCGTCGATGACGTGACCGGTCGTACCTACAGCACGGGGGCCTGAGCGCCATGCTGTCACCGAAGCGGGTCAAGTTTCGCAAGACGTTCAAGGGACGCACCAAGGGGATCTCCACCCGCGGCAACTCCGTCGCCTTCGGCGAGTGGGGTCTGACAGCGATGGAGCCGGGGTGGATCACCAATCGGCAGATCGAGGCGGCGCGTGTCGCGATGACGCGCGAAATGAAGCGTGGCGGCAAGGTCTGGATTCGCATCTTCCCGGACAAGCCGATTACGAAGAAGCCGGCCGAAACCCGCATGGGCAAGGGCAAGGGCAACCCGGAAGGCTGGGTGGCCGTGGTCCGTCCCGGGCGCGTGCTGTTCGAGGTCGATGGCATCGACGAGCCGCTGGCGCGCAAGGCGCTGGCCCTGGCCGAGGCCAAGTTGCCGATGAAGACGCGCGTCGTGCGTCGCGAGGAGATCTGATGGAACCGACCGATCTGCGCGAGCTCAGTGTCGAGCAGCTCGCTGCCAAGCTGGCCGAGTTGCAGGAGGAGCGCTCGTCGTTGCGCTTCCGTTCGGCAACGGAGTCGATCGAGAACCCGATGCAGTTCCGGACCATGCGTCGTGACATTGCCCGGGTGTTGACCATCCTGGGCGAGAAGCGCCGCGAGGCGTAAGGGAGATGCCGATGAGCGAGGAGAGCACTGCCGCTGAACGCCTGGCGCGGAAGACCCGCACCGGAGTCGTGGTAAGCGACAAGATGCAGAAGACCATCACCGTCCTGCTGGAGCGCCGGTTCGCGCACCCGAAGTACGGCAAGCAGGTAACGCGCAGCAAGAAGGTCAAGGCGCGCAATGACCATGACGCCAAAGCCGGCGACACGGTGCGGATCATGGAGACTCGGCCCCTCGCCAAGACGGTGCATTGGCGTACGCTGGCCGTTGTCGAGCGGGCGCGCTGAGGCGCGGGGAGAGAGACCATGGTACAACAGGAAAGTGTCATCAAGATCGCGGACAATTCCGGGGCGCGAAAGGCCCTGGTCATTCGCGTGCTGGGCGGCTCGCGGCGGCGCTATGCGTCGCTCGGCGATCGGGTAGTCGTGACCATCAAGGACGCCATCCCGACCGGCCAGGTGAAGAAGGGCGAGGTGGTGAAGGCCGTGATCGTCCGGACCGCCAAGGAAGTTCGTCGCAAGGACGGCTCCTACATCCGGTTCGACGAGAACGCGGCCGTGATCATCGACGACAAGGGCGAACCGAAGGCGACCCGCATCTTCGGTCCCGTGGCGCGTGAACTGCGCGAGAAGCGATACATGAAGATCGTGTCGCTCGCTCCGGAGGTGCTCTGACATGAAACCGCTGGTGTTCAAGAAGGCCAAGCGCGTGCGTCACAAGGCGCCGGAACGGATGCGACTCCACATCACCAAGGGGGACACCGTGCAGGTGATCTCGGGTGATGACAAGAACAAGCGGGGCACCGTGCTGCGCGTGTATCCCAAGACGGGACGCGTGGTGGTGGATGGGGTCAACCTGGTGAAGCGGCATCGCCGCGCCACCCAGACAACCGAGGGCGGCATCGTGACCTTCCCGGCCGCGCTGTCGCATGCGAAGGTGATGCTGATCGACCCGAAGACCAATGCCCCGACGCGGATCCGCCGGCAGAAGAACGCCGATGGCACCGTCGAACGGATTGCGGTCAAGTCGGGCCTGGCGATTCCGAGGAACCGGTAATGGCGAAAAACGCAAAGACGGAGAAGGGCGCCAAGGCGGCGAAACCGGCCGCCCCGGCAAAGACCCCGAAGGCCCCCAAGGGCGGCGGTCGCAAGGGTGGCGAGTCCTCACTGCCCCTCGATCAGACCCCGATGGCCAGTGTCGGGAAGCCGAGGATGCAGCGGTTCTACGAGGACCAGGTCCGGACGCGGCTGTCGAAGGAATTCGGCTTCACGAATCCGCACCAGGTGCCCCGGCTGACCAAGATCGTGCTCAACATCGGGCTGGGCGAAGGCGCCAAGAACCCGAAGGCCGTCGATTCGGTGGCCGATGAGCTGGGCGTGATCACGGGGCAGAAGGCGATCGTGACCAAGGCGAAGAAGGCGATCGCGAACTTCGGCCTCCGGGTCGGACTCCCGATCGGCGCCACGGTCACGCTGCGCGGCGCGAGGATGTACGAGTTCCTCGACCGCTTCATCAATCTCACGGTGCCGCGCATCCGCGATTTCCGCGGCCTGCCGACCCGGAGTTTCGATGGCCGCGGCAACTACACGTTCGGTATCAAGGAACAGACCATGTTCCCGGAAATCGACTACGACAAGGTCGAGCTGGTGCATGGCATGGATATCACACTGGTGACCACGGCAGGCCGCGACGATCTCGCGATGGCCCTGCTGCGCGAGTTCGGTTGGCCATTCCGAGGCGAGACTCCGCGCTCGCTTCGCGTGGCCTGAGGGGAGACGGCAAAGCATGAGCATGACAGATCCAGTCGCCGATATGCTGACGCGCATTCGCAATGCCTGTTCAGCTGGGCACCGCCGCGTGGACATTCCCGCGTCGAAGCTCAAGCATGAATTGGCGCGCCTGTTGCGCGACAATCATTACATCGCGGACTTCAAGCAGCTCGAGGAGGGGCAGGGCGGGACCATCCGCCTCTACCTCAAGTACCACAACGAGCTGCCGGTCATCCGTGAACTCCAGCGCGTGTCCTCTCCGGGATTGCGTCGCTACGTCAAGTGCCGCGACCTGCCCCGGGTAAAGAACGGGCTGGGCATCGCGATCGTCTCGACCCCCAAGGGGTTGATGACCGATCGCGAGGCGCGCACGGCCAACCTCGGCGGCGAATTGCTCGCCGTGCTCTGGTAGGAGGGGCCATGTCACGTATCGGCAAAAAGCCCATCCCGCTGCCGGCCGGCGTCACCGCCACGGTGGACGGCACCACGGTCACCGTGAAGGGCGGCAAGGGGACGCTTACGCGCATCCTGCCAACCGGCATGAAGATCAGCGTGGCCGACGGCCAGGTCCTCGTCGAGCGGCCCACCGACGAGCCGCGGGATCGCTCGTTGCACGGGCTGTCGCGCACCCTCGTGGCCAACATGGTCGAGGGCGTCTCGAAGGGGTACCAGAAGTCGCTGGAAATTCAGGGCGTCGGCTACAAGGCCGAGACCCGTCCGTTCGGCGTCAATCTTGTCGTCGGTCTCTCCCACCAAGTGCCGTTCAAGGCGCCCGAAGGGATCAAGATCGTCTGCGAGACCGCGACGCTGGTCCGGATCGAAGGGATCAGCAAGGAACTCGTCGGTCAAGTGGCCGCCGAAATCAGAAGCGTCCGGCCGCCGGAGCCCTACAAGGGCAAGGGCATTCGGTACGTCGGTGAGTTCGTCCGCCGCAAGGCGGGCAAGACGGGAGCGAAGTAAATGCGAGCGATTCACAGCCCAAAGAGCAGCAAGGATCGGCGCTACCGCCGGCATCTCCGCGTTCGCCAGAAGGTGGTGGGCACGGCAGAGCGTCCGCGTCTGGTGGTGTTCCGTTCGCTGAAGCACATCTATGCCCAACTGGTGGACGACGTGAAGGGCGCAGCCCTGTTCGGCGTCAGCGACACCAGTGAAGGGATCGCCACGACCGGAGAAGGCAAGGTCGGCAAGGCGACAGCGGTCGGTCAGTTGATCGCCACCCGCGCCAAGGCCGCTGGCATCACCAAGGTGGTGTTCGATCGCGCCGGGTATCAGTATCACGGCCGCGTGAAGGCCGTCGCCGAGGGCGCCCGCGAGGGCGGATTGGAGTTCTAAATGACTGACGAAACGAAGACCCCAGCCGAGGCGCCCGTCGCTGCCCCCGCTGAAACGCCGGCTCCGGAAACCACTCAGCGCAACCTGGGACGCCACGGCGTCCCCGGCATGCCAGCCGCGCAGTCCAGCGGCCGCGGTGGCCAGGGCGGCAATCGTGGGGGCCAGGGCGGCAACCGCGGGGGCCAGGGCGGTGGTGGCGGTCGCGGTGGCCGCGGTGGCCCGCGACGCGATGATCGTGGCGGCGAGGCGGCGAACGAGTTCGTCGAGAACGTCGTGTCGATCAATCGCGTCGCCAAGGTCGTCAAGGGCGGCCGGCGCTTCTCGTTCAACGCACTCGTTGCGGTGGGCGATGGCAAGGGACGCGTCGGTGTTGCAACCGGCAAGGCGAACGAAGTGGCTGAGGCAGTCCGCAAGGCCGTCGAAGCCGCCAAGGGCGCCATGGTCGAGATTCCGCGAGTCGGCTCAACGATTCCGCATGAACTGATCGGGAAGCACGGCGCCGGTCGCGTCATGCTCAAGCCTGCAGCGAGCGGTACCGGAGTCATCGCCGGTGGTCCAGTTCGCGCCGTGCTCGAGTGCGCTGGCATTACCGATATCCTGACCAAGAGCCTTGGCTCGAACAATCCGCACAATGTTGTGCGCGCGACGATGAACGGACTGCAGCACCTCGTGACGGTCAAGCAGGTCGCCCGCGAGCGCGGGATCGAGGTGGATGCCCTTCCGTACCGCGCGCGCCAGGAGGCCTGAGCCATGGGACGCAATCCAGTCGTCGGCCGTCAAGGCCCCAAATTCCACGCGGCGACGATTCCCGATGAATCGGTGGCGAAGCGCCTCCGCGTCAAGCAGATCCGCTCCGGCATCGGTCACGCCGAAACGATGCTCCGCACGCTCCGGTCGATCGGCCTGCGCAACCACCAGGCCACAACGGAAGTCGACAATACCGCCACCATGCGTGGCATGCTGTTCAAGGTGCGCCACCTCGTGGTGGTGACGCCCGTCGGGGAGAACTGAAGATGGCCGACAAGATGAAGCCGGTTGAGCGCATTTCGCTGTCCACGCTGCGGCCCGCGGTCGGGTCGCACCGGACGCGCAAGCGCCTTGGCCGCGGACCGGGCTCGGGCCTGGGCAAGACCTCGGGCAAGGGCCACAAGGGCCACAAGGCACGGACGGGCGGATCCACCAATCCAGGCTTTGAAGGCGGCCAGATGCCGATGTACCGGCGGCTGCCCAAGCGCGGCTTCCACAACCCGGCGAAGATCTACTATCAGGCGATCAACCTCCGCGACCTCGCCCGCATCAGCGGGGACGAGATCTCGGCCGAGAGCCTGCTTGCTGTCGGGCTGGTCAAGTCCCTCGATGAGCCAGTGAAGCTCCTCGGTCATGGCGACATTGACCGCGCGGTCGTGGTCAAGGGCATGCGCGCCTCCGCTTCGGCGAAGGCAAAGATCGAGGCAGCGGGCGGGCGGGTCGAAGACTGATGACCACCCCCAGCGTGGCCGGTCTCGGCATCGATGAGGAGCTGAAGGACAAGCTCCTCTTCACCATGCTGGCCGTCCTGATCTATCGTGTCGGGGCCCACATTCCGGCCCCGATGGTCGACACCGTCGCGCTGTACAATTACATCCAGCAGTCGGCGGCCTCGACGCTCTTCAATCTCTACGACGCGCTCGGTGGCGGCCTCTCCCGGTCCACCATCTTCGCGCTCGGGATCATGCCGTACATCTCGGCGTCGATCGTCTTCCAGCTGGGCGGCGGCGTCATTCCGTCGATCGGCAAGATGCAGAAGGACGAAGAGGGCCGGAAGAAGTTGACCCAGTGGACCCGGTACCTCACGCTCCTGATCGCGCTCTCGCAGTCGTACACCTTCACGCTCTTCGTCGAGGCGATCCCGGGCGCCGTGCCTGATGTCGGCTTCACGTCCAAGCTGGTGATGGTGTCGACCATGACGGTGGGTGCCATGTTCATCATGTGGCTGGGTGAACAGATCACCGAGCGCGGCATCGGCAACGGGATGAGCATGCTCATCACGGTCTCCATCCTTGAGCGCGTCTGGCCGGGCATGCTCCAAGGCGCCCAGTACGTCAAGGATGGCCTGGTCCAGCCGCTGGCGGCGGTCTTCTTCGTCGGGGTCATCATCGCCATGATCACCGCCGTGGTCATGATGACAATCGCCGCCCGACGCCTGCCGATCCAGATTCCGCGGAAGGTGATGGGGCGCGGTCGGGTGCGTGAGGGGCAGAAGACGTACATCCCCATCCGGTTGATCACCGCCGGCGTGATGCCGATCATCTTCGCGCAGACGGTCATCATCGTGCCGTCCACTATCGCGCAATTCGCCAAGTCGCCGTGGCTGCAGGAGGTCGCGGCGTTCCTGACTCCCGGCTCGCTGCCGTACAATGTGCTCTTCGCGCTCTTCATTGTGGTGTTCACCTACTTCTACACCTCGATCATCTTCAATTCGGTCGATCTGGCCGAGAACCTGAAGAAGCAGGGCGCCTTCATTCCTGGTGTGAAGCCTGGCGGAGCCACTGCGGACTATATCGATGGCGTGCTTGGGCGCATCACCCTGCCGGGCTCGATCTTCCTCGCCATTGTCGCAATCGTGCCGATCACGATCGCGAGCATGGTCGGGATCCAGCAGTTTTCGTTTGGTGGTACGTCAATCCTCATCGTTGTTGGCGTGCTCCTCGACACGCTCGCGCAGATCGAGCAGCACCGCACCATGCGCAAGTACGATGGCTTCATGAAGTCCGGTCGGGTCAAGTATCGTGGACGGACGAGCCGGTTCGGGATGTAACGCACGGTGAATTCTGGGCGAGAGCCGTGAGGGAAGGGTGGCTCCGCAACACACGGAGTCACCCTTCCCGCTATCATCCGTCTGATGCTGGGCAATCACCGATTTTCGCCTGAGCAACCTTGGTTTTCCAGGAGTTCGCTGCATGGATCTCCTCTTGATGGGTCCCCCCGGGGCAGGGAAGGGAACGCAGGGCGTTCTCCTTGCCAAGGCGCTGGGCATCCCGAAGTTCGCGACCGGCGATCTCCTGCGTGAGGCCGTCCGGCTCGGCACGCCACTCGGCCAGCAGGCCAAGGCCGTGATGGAAGCGGGCCACCTCGTGAGTGATGACATCATCCTCGGCATCATGCGGGAGGAGCTCGCCAAGCCCGAGGCGGCCGATGGCGTGCTCTTCGACGGGGTCGTCCGCACCATCCCGCAGGCCGAAGGGCTTGCCGCCCTGCTCACCGAGTGGGGACGCGCGATGGATCATGTCCTTTTCCTCGACGTGACCGACGAGGAGATCCTCGGACGGATTGAGAGGCGTCGCACGGTGGAGAGTCGTGCCGATGACGACCCCGCCGCCGTGGCGGTCCGGCTCAAGGCCTATCGTGCCCAGACGGCTCCCGTGGTCGCGTGGTACGAACAGCACGGCTCCGTGAAGCACATTCCCGCGGTGGGGACGGTCGACGAGGTGTCGGCCCGCATCCGGACCGCGCTGGGCCGGCCATGATCACCCTCAAGTCGGCCCGCGAACTCGAGACGATGGCCCGGGCTGGAGCCATTCTGCACGCCACGCTGGACCTCATGGGCGAGATTGTCCGCCCGGGCATGACGACCGAGGACCTCGATCGCGAGGCCGAGCGCTTCATTCGCTCGCATCCGGGCGCCACGCCGTCATTCAAGGGGTTGTACGGCTTTCCCAAGACGCTCTGCACCTCGGTGGACGAGGAGATCGTGCACGGCATTCCCTCACCGGGCCGCAAGCTTGGCGCTGGATCGCTCGTGTCGGTGGACGCCGGCGTGTGCATCGATGGCCTGCATGCCGATGCCGCGAGGACCTTTGCCGTCGGTGAAATTTCCCCGGAGGCCCAACGGCTGCTTGAGGTGACGCAGGAGTCGCTCAGAGCCGGCATCGCCGCCGCGACCGTGGGAAACCAGGTCGGCGACATCGGGCATGCGGTGCAGTGCGTGGCGGAGGCGGCAGGATTCGGCGTGGTGCGCGAACTGGTGGGTCACGGCATCGGCACGCGCTTTCATGAGGAGCCGCAGGTCCCCAACTTCGGCAAGCCGCACCGCGGGCCGCAGCTCAAGGCGGGGATGACCCTCGCGATCGAGCCGATGATCACCATGGGCCACTACACCACCAAGACGCTGAAGGACAAGTGGACGGTGGTGACCGCCGACGGTTCGCTCTCTGCCCACTTCGAGCACACAGTCGCGATCACACTGGAAGGGCCGCGGATACTGACTTAAGAGAGAAGAGAGAAGCCTGTCTCGGGTGCAACCGGGGGAAAGACATCGCCACCGCTCCGCGGCCTCCTCTCTCTTCTCTCTTCTACCGTCAGGCGATTTGCTCCAGCATCCACGCATGCATCCTCGGATTCCCGGCGACGATGCCACCGTGCCGCGGGCCCGCCGGCGTGCCGTCGAGGTTGGTGACGACTCCCCCCGCCTCTCGCACCAGGACGATCCCCGCCGCCTTGTCCCATGGGGCGAGAACCAGCTCCCAGAAGGCATCGAAGTGACCCTGCGCGACGTGGGCGAGGTCAAGGGCGGCTGACCCGGCCCGACGCACCCCGCTACTTCGGGGCGTCACCCGGGAGAATTGATCCAGATACCGCGGCAGCAGCTCGGGGTGCTTGAACGGGAAGCCGGTGCCCAGCAGCGACGGCGCGGGGTCGGCGATGGTGCTGACCCGCAGCCGCTCCGGCCCGCACCACGCGCCTCCCCCGTCCCAGGCGGTGTAGCGGCGATGGGTCGACACATGCCAGACTGTGCCGGCGACCAGCTCGCCATCGATGGCGGCGGCGATGGACACCGACCACCAGGGGTAGCCATGGAGGTAGTTCGCGGTGCCATCGAGGGGGTCCACCACCCAGACCAGCCCATCGAGATCGACGTCCTCGGGAGAGAACTCTTCCCCCAGGATTCGCGAGCCCGGCTCGGCCCGGAGGAGGTTCTCGATGATCCGGCGCTCTGCGGTCCGGTCGATCTCGGTGACATAGTCGTGGTGGCCCTTGGAGGTCCACGTCGCGGCCTCGGGGCGCGGTGCCGTCAGCAGAAATGCCCCGGCCCGCGCGGCGGCGCGCTCAGCAAGCCGGGCGAGGCGTTGGGCGTCGTGGGTCATGTTGCCGCTCTCCGGTCGGTCGGGTAGCTTGACGCTATGGCACGCGTCTTCTCGGGAATTCAGCCTTCGGGCGAACTGCACATTGGCAACTGGCTCGGCATGGTCCGTAGCGCCGTGGCGCTCCAGGACCAGTATGACTGCCTCTACTGCGTGGTGGACCAGCATGCCATCACCGGAAAGTACGATCCCGGGACGCTCGCCGAGCGCACGCAGCAGATGGCGATCGGGCTCCTTGCCGCCGGGATCGATCCCGCACGGTCGATCCTCTTCGTGCAGAGCCACGTGCCCGCCCACGCGACGCTCTCCTGGCTCCTGATGACGATCACCCCGCTCGGCGAACTCGAGCGCATGACGCAATACAAGGATAAGTCGCAGCGGTTCGAATCGGTGCCGGCGGGACTGCTCACCTATCCCGTACTGATGGCGGCTGACATCCTCCTCTATCGTGCCGACAAGGTCCCCGTGGGCGACGATCAGGTGCAGCATCTGGAGTTGAGTCGCGAGATCGCCCGGAAGTGGAACAGCGAATTCGCCGCCGGTGAAACATTCTTCCCTGAGCCACAGCCGATTCTCTCCACCGCCCGGCGCATCGTCGGGCTCGATGGCCAGGCCAAGATGTCGAAGAGCTTGGGCAACACCATCGGGGTCACGGAGAGCCCGGAACAAATTTGGGAGAAGCTCCGACCGGCGATGACCGACCCGGCCCGCAAGACCCGGCACGACCCTGGTACACCGGAGATCTGCAACATCTACGCACTGCATCGGCACTTCTCTCCCGAGGCCACGGTCGCCGAAGTCGCCGTGAAGTGCCGGACGGCAGCATGGGGATGCATTGACTGCAAGCGCGTGCTTGCCGACAACATGGCCGCCACGCTTGCCCCGCTGCGCGAGCGTTCCCTCGCACTCGCCGCTCGGCCCGGAGATGTCGCGGAGATACTGTCTGACGGGGCCGCCAAGGCCAGGCGGCTCGCCGCCGACACACTCGCCCTCGTGACGGATCGCATGGGCTTCCTGCCGGAGGGTGGATGACCACGTCCCCGATGCTCGCACGGGTCCTGAAGGCGGCGGTCCTGCGTGGCGCGTCCGATGTCCATGCCAAGGCCGGCGACGTCTTCCGGGCTCGGGTGCAGGGGGAACTGGTGCCGCTGACCAAGCAGCGACTCACGCCGGCCCAGACCCGGGCGCTCGCGGCCACCTTCGCGGGGATGGAACTCGATGATCCCCGACTCGACCGGCTGCAGGACTTCGACTGTTCCTGGGGCGTCTCAGGCGTCGGCCGCTTCCGGGTGAATGTGCTCCGGCAGCGCTCATCGTTCATGGTGATCCTCCGTGTGGTTCCGTTTGCGGTGCCCACACCGGAAAACCTTGGCTTGCCCGATGTGATTTCGCGCTTCGCCGAGCTTCCCGAAGGGCTGGTGATTGTCGCCGGTTCCCGGGGGTCGGGGCGCACCTCCACCATCGCGGCCATGGTGCATCACATCAACCGGAGTCAACAGCGCCACATTCTCACCCTTGAGGATCCGATCGAGTTCCTGCACCGCGACATCGCGAGCGCGGTGACGCAACGTGAAATCGGGACGGACAGCGTCGACTTCGCCGGCGCGCTCCAGGCGGCGGTGCGCCAGGATCCCGATGTGCTGGTGTTGAGCGAATTGCGCGAGTCCGCGGCCTTGGAGCGGGCGATCCGACTGGCCGAATCGGGGATGCTCGTCATTGCCGCCTTTAGCGCACCCGATGCCGCCTCGGCCCTGGTGCAGCTCGTCGGCACCCTTCCTGCGGGCGACCGCGAGGTGGGACGGCTGCGATTGGCACGAGTGCTTCGGGCGGTCGCGGCGCAACGCCTCCTGCCGGGTCCGCGGGGAGGACGCCAGTTGGTGGTCGAGTGGACCGAGGCGACCGACCAGCTTCGCTCCGTGCTCAGTACCAGCGATGATCCGGCACCGCTGCGGAAGGCGATCGAACGCGCCGCGCAGGAGGGGCGCGCCGAGACATTCGCCCGGGCGATGGCCGAGGCCGGCCTCGACTCGAATTGACCGCCGCACCCCCAAGCGTTAGCTTGGGGGGGAGCTGGATGCCGGCCCCGCAAGGGGCCGTTTTTTGTGTGTTCAAGGGAGGCCGAACGATGTTCGATCGCAAGCACAACTGTGTCGTGGTGGTGGGCGCACAGTGGGGCGACGAAGGCAAGGGAAAGCTGGTTGACGTGCTGGCGGAGCGGGCCGATGTCGTGGTTCGCTACCAGGGCGGTGCGAACGCTGGCCACACGGTCGTCGTGGGCGACCGGCAGTTCGTCTTGCACCAGATCCCGTCGGGCATCCTCCACCCCCAGGCCGTCTGCGTGGTCGGGAATGGTGTGGTCCTCGATCCCGAGACCTTCTTCGCCGAGTTGGATGAGCTCGAGGGGCAGGGCATCTCGGTCGCTGGGCGACTCTTCGTGAGCGACCGCGCCCACGTGGTGCTGCCCTACCACAAGCTGCTCGATCAGGCGAGCGAGAAACAGCAGCAGATCGGCACCACCGGACGCGGCATCGGACCCACCTACGAGGACAAGATCGGCCGCCGTGGCGTGCGGGTCGCCGACCTGATTCGCGGCACGGTGGCGCGTGACTTCCTCGCCGCGCGCATCGACCGCGCCAATGCCATGCTGCAGATGATGGGCTCCGCAATGCGTGCTGACCTTGAGGAGCACCTCGAACTCGCCGAGCGCCTCGGCGCCCGACTGCGGCCGCTGGCCACCGACACGGGACTCCTGATCCACCGGGCGGTGCACGACTCGCGTCGCGTGCTGCTCGAGGGCGCCCAAGGGGCGCTGCTCGACGTCGACCATGGCACCTACCCCTTCGTCACCTCATCGAGCACCACGGCCGGCGGCGCCTCGATCGGCGCAGGGATTGGCCCGACGGCGATCGACGGCGTGCTGGGCGTGGTCAAGGCGTACACCACCCGGGTCGGCAACGGACCATTGCCCACCGAGGTGGATGGTGATGTCGAGACGCGTCTGAGGGCCCTCGGGCACGAGTTCGGGGCGACCACCGGTCGTCCGCGTCGCTGCGGGTGGTTCGACGCCACGGTCGTCCGATACTCCGTTCGCGTCAACGGTTTGACCGGCCTGGCCGTCACCAAGCTCGACGTGCTCGATACCTTCGCTGACATTCCCGTCGGCGTGTCGTACCAGCTCGACGGCGAGGAATGCGCGGAATTTCCGAGTGATGTGAAATTGCTGGATCGGGTGAAGCCCGTCTACGAGACGCTGCCGGGGTGGCAGCAGCCGACGGAAGGGGCGCGCAAGCTGGCCGATCTCCCGTCCCAGGCCCGCGCCTACCTCGACCGGCTCCAGGATCTCGCCGGTGCCCCCATCCGTTACGTGAGCGTGGGCTCCCGGCGGGACCAGATCATCGAGGTGTAGCCACCGTCACTGTCCCTGGAGCTTCGCGAAATACTGGGCAATGGTGAGTTGCCGCAGCCAGACCGGATCGAGTTCGTAGTAACGACTGGCACTGAAGCGACCGGTGGTGGGGAAATACGGCGGCGGATTCACCGCACCACACGGGTCGTAGGTGTGCGCCTCGCCCCAGCCAAAGCGATGGGAAATGTAGGTGCCGTTGTCGATGCGTCCCTCGGCGATGCCGCCGGTCACGCGTACGCAGCCGTTCGGCGCCTCACCACAGTGCATCGCCACCGCCGACGCATCGCCACTCCAGGAGAGTGACGGAACGGTCCATGGCGGTGCCACCCACTCGCCATACCAGTTGCCGTCAGTGGTACCACCGCTTCCAGTCGCCATGATGAAGGCGTTGTAGTTGGCATCATTGGTGTCGTCGAACCCGCCATACAGCACGTCACTCACATTGAACGGCGTCTGGAGATTGTTGTCCTCGATGACCGCATCCTTCGTCGCAACCAGCCCGAGCATGTCGCCGTCGGTTTCGCAACGGGTCCCGGGTGAATTCTGGTAGAGAATGTCATCGGCCAGGATGATGTTGCCTGTCGCGAAGACCGTCACGCGTCCGCGCAGGCGTCCGCTGATGGCGACATCGCCCTGCACGAAGACCACGCCCTTGAATTCCGGGTTGGCGCCGAGCGGAATGAGATAGGCGGCATCGGCCGGCCGCGCGGAGGCGACGGCGGACAATGCGCCGCTGCGGCGCTTCCGCCACCAACCGAGATCGGCATCGCCCCCGGGCGTGGTGGTGAGGAGTGAGTCGGGCGTGTTCACGCCGCCGGTGGAGGCGAAGAGGTGCGGATCGCCACCGAGGTAGCAACGGCGCGTGCCGCTTTGGAGTGCGGCGCGCACGGCATCGCGCTTGTTCGCGGTCGTCCCGGTAGTCTGGGTGAAGATGGCGCTCGCGGTGAAGAATTGCGTCGGGCCGGTCGCGTCGATCTGGGTGACGGCGCCGCAGTTGCGGGAGATGACGTTGGGATCACCACCCGCTGCCACACCGACGGGCACCGTCGGCCACTTCCGTCCGGTGGCGTAGGCCAGGACGGAGTCGCTGCTGTTGGCCGGCACCCACACCCGCATGAATCCCTCGTTTTCATCGATGACGCCGTCGCCATTGACGTCGATCACGAGGAACTCGATCCGCAGCCCTGCGTTCTTGGCACCGAGAGTTCGGGAGACCAGGTCGTAGTCACCCGTGGGTGCTGCGGCATCAGCGTCCTGAGCGTACTGGCGCATCAGGTTGATGCGCGCCGGCGTCGGCCAGGGAATCGGCGAGGCACCAACCTGCACGCCGGCGAGGAAGTCTCCCGAGGACTGGTTGCTGATGGAATTCACCACGCTCACCGGCCCCGCGAAGGCGGTTTTGGGGCTGGAGCAGCCTGGTTGAAGCCGGATCGTGGTATTCGAGTGTACCGGGCCGCTGATGCTCTCGGCGCAGCCGTAATAGCTGCTCGAACTCCAGTTGTTCACGGCGATGGCGTACTTGGCCCAGGAGTCCTGCGTCAGGAGCAGCCGTCGCGCTGCCACCGCGCCCCGCTGGTCGCTGATGATGGAGATCGCACTGGCAAAGTTGCTGCCGTACTGTCCCGCGGTGGCCGCGCCACCCGTGCGTCCGCCGGTGCGTCCCACATAGAGTGATTGGGTGACGCGCGGGACAGGAGTCCCGAGGGCATCGTAGACCGGCACCGCGTTGGCGATGATGGTGAAGCCGCTGTCCGGCACCAGGGAGTCGAACACGCCGCGGTTGAGGGAGTCGCGGATGATCTCCAGTCCGCCATCGGCGGCCGCCTGCAGCGACGCCTCGCGCGCGGTGAAGTGGGTGGACGTCTGGGCGCCGGAGGCGAGCATCACGGCACCGATCGCCATCGCGGCAATCGCCACCGAAATGAGCAGGGTCAGAATCAGCGCCGCACCGCGTCGGCCGTGCAGTGCCACAGCGGTTCGCGGTGCCAGAGGAGCGGAATTCTCGGTCATGGGCCAATGCTCGCGGTGACGTCGACGGTGTGCAGGATTGACTGGGCCGGCGTGCAATCTTGCGCGGCGATGCCGAAGGTGTAGCTCGTCCCGGGAACATTGTCGCTGAGCATCACCGTATAGCTCATGGTGCCCGGCTCGGCCCGGATCACCACCACCGGGGAGGACCAGCTGCCGGCACTGATCGACCGGCGGTAGAGGATGTACTGGCGGACATCCCGCTCACCGCCACCCTGGTCGGCGGAGGCGGGCCAGGTGACCCAGAGCCGTCCGCTTCCCGGGACAGTGTCGACCACCGTCAAGGCCGATGGCTCGATCGGTGGCCGGCCACAGACGGTTGGAAGGGCGATGCCGTTGTTCGGTACTTCGATCGTCGTGGAGATGTCACGGAACCGTTCGGCCGTGCCCAGTCGCCCGTTGGTGACTCGAAAGTTCAGTCGCACCGCACGGACCGAATCCGGTCTCACGAAGTTGGCGCTGTCGGTCGCACTCAACGCACCGGAGAGTGGCCTGCGAATCAGCGGGAGTTCATCGTTCGGGACCACCATCACCGTCTCGCCACTGGGGTCGGCGCGGCGCATCAGGTATTCAAAAAACGGATGACCATTCGGATGCGGGAGGATGTTCCGGGCCAGCACCTCGGGCGTTCCGTTGTTCACCTGTTCGTACAACACCAGATCGTCACCCCGTGGCGTGGTCGCGTCCGGCTGCAGGAAGAGGATGTGCGTCTCGGCCGGGGACACCCCACCGTTGCCCAGGCGATAGGTGGTCGTCGGGTAGGTGTAGGAGGGAGCAGAGTTGGGAATCGCGGCGGCGGTGGCCGCATCCCAAGCTTCGTCTTCTCCCGTTGGAGCGTCCGGATTGAAATAGGCGGCCCAGCGCATGTCCACGGTGTCACGCTCGACGTAGTCGGCATTGAAGGCGAGCACATCGCCGCCACCGTAAACCATCACTGGCTGGCCACCCGGGGTGCCGGCACCCATGGTCCGGATCATCCGGCCGCTTCCCTCGATGGCACTGCGCGCATTCTGCAGCAGGTCGAAGCGATCGGTATTGGCCATCAGCGACGTGCTCTGCGACCGGAAGAGCGAGACGGCGGCACCGCTGATGATCGCGACCATGGTGATCGTCACCAGCAGTTCGATCAGCGTGAAGCCCGCCACCGGACCTGGTCTCCGTGGCGCCGAGTGATTCCTCATGGGGCCGCCACCACGACAGTGAGTGCGACGGTGTCCCGGAGGGCGGGGTCGATCACTCGCACGGTGATGGTGGTGCGATCCCGGGGGGGCGAACCGGACTGATCCCGCACCACGTCGGTGATGCGTCGCATCCGGGGGTAGCCTGGGAAGCCGGTGGTATCTGCGCCCGCACCGGTGCCGTAGGCGGTCACCAGGGTGTTGTACCCCGGGTCGGCCCGGGCAATCTCCAAGCGATCGGTGGCGACGCCGGTCGCAATCAACCGGAGCGTCGAATCCGCCATCGACCGGGAGAACTGGCTGGCAAAGCGCGCCACGCCGGTCGCGACCACCACCAGGATCACCAGGGCGATCATCACCTCGATCAGCGTGAATCCACGTCGGGTCGTCATCAGTTCGCTCGACTCCAGGCTCCAGTAGCCAGACTGTAGAACACCGCGCGCCCGGTGGCGCGATTGATTGCGATCGCACGGCAATGTCGGCAGGCCGCATCGGCCTCCGGCCCCGAGACGTAGAGGGTGCCGCTCCGGTTCGCGGAGCCATCACGACGGAAGGTCAGGGAGGTCAGTTCGGTGGGTTCCGCGGGACTGGGAGTGTCCGGCATCGACCCACGGCCGAACTTGTAGCGATGGTCAAGCACGATCATCCGGACCCGTTCGTCCCCACCCACCGCGCCATCATTGTTCTGGTCCTCATGGATCTGCATCCGCGCGCTGTCAGGGAAGGTCACGATGACGTCCTCCTGCAGCGAGACTGCCAAGCGCTGTGCCGCGGACAACTCGGCGAGGACGCCACGGCCGACCCCATCCGCGCGATAGCGGCCCCAATCGAGCCGGGATGCGGCAATGCCGACAAGAATTCCGATCATGACCACGACGATGAGGAGTTCAAACAGAGTCATGCCGTGTCGGGAGGCCCGGGGGCCACCAGTGGAGGTACGGCCGGGTGGCAACATCCCGGAACGATAACCCGGGGAGCCGTGTCGCGCCCATTGCACCGGGGCAGCATGGGACGCCAGCGGGGCCCGACGAAGATCGCCGGGCCCCGTTGATTTATCGACGACGTTTCAGTGTGCTACTGAGCGCGCAACCGGTTGAAGAACTCCGTGATTGTGATCTGGTTCAGCCAGACCGGATCAAGCTCATAGTACCGGCTCTCAACAAAGCGACCGGTGGTCGGGAAGTAGGGCGGCGGGTTCACGGCCCCACAGGGGTCGTAGGAGTGCGCTTCACCCCAGCCGAAACTGCGATAGTAGTAGGTGGCGTCGTCGACCCGACCCTGGGCCAAGCCGCCGGTGACCCGGGCGCAGCCATTGGGTGCGTCACCGCAATGCGCCGCAATTGCCGAGGCGTTTACTGAGCCGCCCGACCAGGGGATGCTCACCGGGGGAGTCCAAGGCGAACTGACGCCCTCGCCGTACCAGTTTCCGTCGCTCGTTCCGCCCGAGCCTGCTGCCAGCAGAAACATGTTGTAGTTGGCGTCGCTGGTATCGTCGAAGCCAGCCCACCAGACGCTGTTCACCTGGAACGGCGTCTGCAAGTTGTTGTCGGCGATGATGACGTCCTTGGTCGCGATCGCACCAAAGATGTCGCCCTCGGCGTCGCACTTGGTGCCGGGCGGGTTGGTGTAGAGGAGGTCGTCGTCCATGATGATGTTGCCGGTCGCGAACACCGAGACGCGGCCCCGGAGGCGTCCACTCAGGGCGACGTCGCCCTGCACGAAGATGACGCCCTTGAAATTGGGGTTGGCACCCAGCGGAATGAGCCGGCTCGCGTCCCCCGAACGGACGGTGCTCAACGCTGGCCAGGCCCCACTGCGACGCGACTTCCACCAGCCGAACCGGTTGCTGGTCGTCGGAGTTGACGTGGTCAGCGAGTCCGGCGTCAGGCTGTCGCCCGTGATCGCGCTGTAGATGCGCGGGTCGCCGCCGAGGTAGCAGGCCCGCCCGCCGGACGTGAGCGCGTTGCGCACGGCCGTCTGCTTGTTGGTGGAGGTGCCCGTCGTCGTGTTGTAAATGGTGCTGGCGTCCCAGAAGTGGGTGGCCCCGGTCCCGTTGATCTGGGTCACGGCCCCGCAGTTCCGCGAGATCATGTTGGGGTCGCTGCTGGACGCGCCGCCGCCACCGGAGGCCGTGGGCCACCGTCGACCATTGGTGAAGGCCAGGGTGGAATCGCGTGTGTTGGCGGACTGCCAGACCCGCATGAACCCTTCGTCCCAGTCAATCACTCCGTCACCATTCACGTCGATCGTCACAAACTCGATCCGGGTCGCCGGAATGCGCGAGCCGGTGGTTCCCGCGGTGATGTCGTAGTCGCCGTTGGCTGCGTCGGCATCCTGCGCGTACTGGCGCATCAGGCCGATGCGCGCCGGCGTTGGCCAGGGGATCGCGGTCGTGCCGGTCTTGTACCCCTGACGGAAGTTCCCCGAGGAGACGTTGGTGATCGAACCGACCACGTTCACGGTGCTCGCGAAAAGTGTCTTCGGACTCGAGCAGCCGCCCTGGATATTAAGCGTCGTGTTCGAGAAGAACGGGCCGTTGATCGACTCGCCGCAGCCATAGTAGGCACTGCCGCTCCAGTTGTTGATCGCGACTGCGAACTTTGCCCATGACTCCTGCGTGAGGAGCAGACGGCGTGCCGCCACGGCGCCTCGCTGATCGCGAATGATCGAGATGGCACTCGCGAAATTGCTGCCGTACTGGCCGGCCGTGGCCTGTCCACCGGTGCGTCCACCTGTCCGGCCCACATAGAGCGAACGGGTGATCCCGGGGAGGGTGGCGCCGTACGCGTCGGTGATCGGCGCACTGGCCGCCAAGGTGGTGTAGGAGTCCATCGGCAGCAGGGAGTCGAAGTTGCCGCGGTTGATCGAGTCCCGGATGATCTCCAGGCCGCCGTTGGCCGCGGCCTGCAGGCTGGCCTCACGAGCGCTGAATCGGGTGGTGAGCTGGGCGCCCGAGGCGAGCGAGATGGCTCCCATCGCCATCGCGGTCACCGCGATGCTGACAAGCAGAAGCATGACGACGAGGGATCCTCCTCGCCGTCCACGAATCATGGCTGCGGCGCGCATGCGGACTTCTCCCTGACGGTCATGGACCGACACTTGGCGTGACATTGAGCGTTCTGAAAGTCGACTGGCTGGGCGTACAATCCTGGGCGGCGATGCCGAAGGTGTACGCCGTGCCGGGTTCGTTGTTCGAGATCTCCACCGAGTAGCTCGCCTGCCCTGCGGTGGCGCGTAGGACCACCAGGGCATCGGCCCAAGCCGTGGCGGCCTGTGGGCGCCGGTAGAGAATGTACTGAAGGACGTCATCCTCGCCGGCGTCCTGGTCAGCGGACTTGGCCCAGGTGAACCAGAGTCGCCCGCTGCCTGCAACCGTATCCACCACGGTCAGCGAGCCGGGCTGCAATGGCGCGCGGCCACAGACAGTGGGAAGCGGGATGCCGTTGTTCGGCACTTCAATGGTGGTGGTGACATCACGAAATCGCTCCGCCGTACCGGTCCGACCATTGGTGAGCCGGAAGTTCATCCGCACCGCGCGCACCGAGTCAGGGCGCACGTAAGCGGCGCTGTCGGAGGAGGAGATGCCAGCCACCAGCGGACGGCGAATCAGCGGAATGATGGCGTTGGACGCCGAGAGCAGTGTGTCGCCGCTCACCAGCGTGCGCTGCATCAGATATTCGAAGAACGGCTTGCCACTTGGGTGGGCCAGGATGTTGCGGGCCACGATGTCGGAGGCGCCGTTGTTGACGCGTTGGTACAGGATGAAATCATCCGTCCGTGATGTCGAGCTGTCCGGCGCGAAGTAGAAAATGTAGGTCTCGGCCGGTGAGGGAGAGCCGTTGCCGAGGTTGTAGGTCGCGGTCGGGTAGGTGTACGAAGTGTTCGGGATCACCGTCTGGTTCGTCTGGTCCCACACCACCGTCTCGGCCACCGGCGTGTCGGGATTGAAGTAGGTGGCCCACCGCGTGGACACGGTGTCCTGCTCGATGTAGTCGGTGTTGAATGCGAGCACGTCATTTGCGCCATACACCAGGACGGGCTGGTTGTTGGGTGTGCCTGCGCCCATGGTGCGGATCACGCGCTCGGACTCCTCCATCGCGCTCCGGGCGTTCTGGATGGTGTCGAACCGGTCGACGTTGTCGCTGAAGGACCGCGACTGGGAGCGGAAGAGCGAATAGGCCGCACCGGCCAAGCCAACCGCCATGGTCATCGCGATCAGTAGTTCGATGATGCTGAAGCCGGCGGTGCGCCGGCGGGCAAGCGGCAGAACAGGAGTAGGCATCATTGGCTCGCGATGACGGCGGTGACGGCGACGGTGTCCTTGAGACCGGGGTCGAACACCCGCACGGTCACCGTGGTACGGTCACGGGCAGGAGTCCCGGTCTGATCCCGGACCAGCTTCGTGGTTCTCCGCATGCGCGGGTAGCCGGGGAAGCCGGTGGTGTCCGCACCTGCTCCGGTTCCGTACAGGGTCGCCAGGGTGTTGTAGCGCGGATCGGCGCGTACCAACTCGAGCCGGTCGGCTGCGACGCCGGCCGCCACCACCCGGATCGAGGAGTTGGTCATCGCCTTGGAGAAGGTGGCCGCGAAGCGGGCCACAGAGCTCGCGATGATCACGAGGATCACCAACGAGATCATCACTTCTACGAGAGTAAAGCCGGCTTGCTTCCGCATCAGTTCGCTCGCTTCCAGGTCCCGGTCGCATAGGAGAAGGACACCAGCCGTCCGGTGGCCCGGGCGACGGCAATGGCTCGGCAATGGTGGCACCCGGTATCTGCACCCGGGCCCTTCAGGTAGAAGGTGCCGTTCAGGTTGCTGGTCCCGTCACGGCGAAAGACGATGGCCGTGAGCGCCGTGGGGTCCGAAGGCGAGGGGACATCCCCTGCGGAGCCCTGTCCCATCGAGAAACCATCGGCCAGCTGGATCATCCGCACCCGTTCCGTGCCACCGACCGATCCGTCGTCATCCGCGTCTTCGTGGATCTGGACGGTGGTGCTGTCGATCACCGTGACCCGGACGTTCTCCTGGAGCGAGACAGCCAGGCGCTGGGCGCCAGCCATCTCGGCGCTCAACCCGCGAGCGACCGAATCGGCGCGGTACTTGGTGTAGTCCAGCCGGGACGCGGCAATGCCCGAGAGGATCCCGATCATCACGATCACGATCAGCAACTCGAAGAGGGTGACTCCTCGACGGGAATTGGCCGCTCGCGGGCGGCGCCACAGAGATCCAGGTCGCATCAGTACCATCTGCAAGCAAGTTTCCTGCCCTCGCGGGCGGTTCTCTCAACTGCTTGTGCGGCAATCACTTGGCATATCCTGATCGAGAGCGAACACCGCCACCAGGCCGCGGAACGCCGGGGCGCGAGACGATGGAGTCAAATTCCTTGACGGGTTACGTTTCCACTCCCGCGGTGATGCCGCTGTCCCTCCACCCCAGCCAGTATCGACCAATGGCCGAGCTTTCCTTAATGGACAAACTGGTTTCCCTCGCCAAGCGGCGGGGGTTCGTCTTCCAATCCTCGGAGGTCTACGGGGGCTTGGGTTCCGTCTGGGATTACGGCCCGCTGGGGGTCGAGCTCAAGCGCAACGTGAAGGAGCGCTGGTGGAAGGCGATGGTGCATGACCGCGATGACATCGAGGGCCTTGATGCCGCGATCCTCATGCATCCCAAAGTCTGGGAGGCGTCCGGCCACGTCAGCGGTTTCACCGACCCGATGGTTGACTGCCGCACTTGCAAGGGACGCTTCCGGGCCGACAAGCTGGCCGACGCCCGCTGTCCGCAGAAGCCGAGCAAGGTGCCAGGGGAGCACTCCACCTGCGATCTCACCGAACCGCGCCAGTTCAACCTGATGTTCAAGACCTTCATGGGGCCGATGGAGGAGAGCGCGTCACTGGTCTACCTGCGACCCGAGACTGCCCAGGGCATCTACGTCAATTTCCTGAATGTGCTGAACTCCTCCCGGCAACGGGTGCCTTTCGGCATCGCCCAGATCGGCAAGGCGTTTCGCAACGAGATCACTCCCGGGAACTTCATCTTCCGCACCCGCGAGTTCGAGCAGATGGAGATGCAGTTCTTCGTGAAGCCCGGGACGGACGAAGGATGGTTCGAGGAGTGGCGTGACCGGCGCATGGCGTGGCACCACGCACTCGGGCTGACCCCTGCGCGGCTTCGCTGGCACCAGCACACCGGGCCTGAGCTCGCGCACTATGCCAAGGCGGCCTACGACATCGAGTACGAGTTTCCGTTCGGGTGGCAGGAAATCGAGGGGATCCACAACCGGAGTGACTTTGATCTCGGTCGTCACCAGGAATTTTCTGGCAAGAAACTTGAATACTTCGAGCAGGCCACCAACGAGCGCTTCCTGCCGTTCGTCGTCGAGACCTCCGCCGGCGCCGACCGGGTGACGCTCACCGTCATGGCCGATGCCTATCGCGAAGAAACCGTCGAGGGCGAATTGCGCGTGGTGATGGGCTTCAAGCCGTCGATCGCGCCGATCAAGGCGGCCGTGCTCCCGCTGGTCAAGAAGGACGGCATGCCGGAACAGGCGGAGGAACTCTGCCGCGCCATCCGCCGACGTATGCCGGCATTCTATGACGATGCCGGGGCCATCGGTCGCCGCTACCGGCGTCAGGATGAAGTGGGCACGCCATGGTGTGTCACCATCGACGGCGAGACCGCCACCGAGCGGAGCGTCACGATTCGCCATCGCGACAGCATGACCCAGGATCGCGTGGGCATTGACCATGTGGTGGATTGGCTCGCAGAGCGAGTTGGAGAGTAGCGCGATGAAGGATCCGAAATCGACCACGATCGGCGAACGACAGCTGCGTCCCGAGAGCCTGATGATGGGCTACGGCTACGAGCCGGCGCGCTCCGAGGGCGCCCTCAAGTGCCCGATCTTCCAAACCTCCACCTTCGTCTTCGGCTCCGCCGAGGAGGGCAAGGCGTTCTTCGAGGTGGCCTACGGGCTCCGCGAAGCCGGGGAAGGGGAGGTTTCCGGCCTCATCTACTCGCGGCTGAACAACCCCGACCTGGAAGTGCTCGAGGATCGCCTCTGTCTCTGGGACGAGGCCGAGAGCGCCGCGGTCTTCGCCAGCGGCATGGCGGCGGTGACGACCTCGCTGCTCGCCTACGTGCGTCCGGGGGATGTGGTGTTGCACTCCACGCCGCTCTACGGCGGCTCAGACCACTTCCTCCGGCACGTGCTGCCGACTTGGGGTGTCGAGGCGATCGGCTTTCCCGCCGGCAAGTCGGTCGCGACGCTTGAACCGGCACTGCGTGAACGGATCGGATCACGCCCGGTGGGCGCGGTCCTGCTCGAGACGCCGGCGAATCCCACCAACGCCCTCGTGGACATTGCCGGTGTGGCCGGACTGGCGCGTCGTCTGGCCCAGCCAGGGCGCCGCCCGGTGGTGCTGGTGGACAACACCTTCCTCGGCCCGCTCTGGCAGCAGCCGCTCAAGCATGGTGCCGACGTCGTCCTCTACTCCGCGACCAAGTTCATCGGGGGGCACAGCGACACCATCGCGGGTGCCGCCCTTGGTAGCGCCGAAGTGATGGGGCCGATCCGCGGCCTCCGTACCTTTCTCGGAACCATGGCGAGCCCGTGGACCGGCTGGTTGCTGATGCGCTCCCTCGAGACGCTGAAGCTGCGGATGACCGCCGCGATGAAGAACGCGCGGCACGTGGCGGAATTTCTCAATGGTCATCCCAAGATCGAACGGGTGCACTACCTGGGCGACCTTCAGCCTGAACATCCGATGTTCGAGGTCTACCAACGGCAGTGCCTCGGACCGGGGTCGTTGATTGCCTTCGAGATTCCCGGCGGTGAGGCTGCCGCGTTCCGGGTGCTGAATGCGCTGCAGCTGATTCGGCTCGCGGTCTCGCTCGGCGGCACGGAATCGCTGGCCGAGCACCCGGCCAGCATGACCCACGCCGATGTCCCGCTCGAGCAGCAGGCGCACTTTGGAATCACCCCCGGGTTGATCCGGTTGTCGGTCGGGGTGGAGCACTACGACGACCTGATTGCCGACTTGGCGCAGGCGCTCGCGTTCGCCTAGACGCCGGCCGCGCTCGGCCAGGCATGCTGATACTTTTCTCCGATGGTCCTGTTGAGAGGTTCCACCATCTTCCGGATGTGCTGACGATGGTTCACGAGACGATCACCACGCTTTCCGCCGATGAAGTGCTCGCGCGGGCGAAGCGATTCTTCACCGAGCGCGTCACGCCCAACGCGGTCTTCCCTCAGAAGGAAGGCCCGGGCTTCCTCCTGCTGCGCGGGCAGGGGGGCGAAGAGGTGGCACTGGCCGTCATCGCGAGCGACGCGGGGACGCGCGTGCGCGGCTCCACGCTGCTGTTTGACAACACCGTGCAACGTTTCCTCTCGACGCTCCCCGTGCCCACCGGAGAGCCGGCATGACCGACTCGCTGCACCTCCGAGTGACGGTGCTCAAGCACTGGGACTTGATCGCCCTTGACCTCCCCTCCTCCACCCCGCTTGGCGAACTGAAGCGCGTTGCGCTCGAAGCGGCCAAGGTCACCGAACTCGCCTCCATGTTCGTCCTCAAGTTTCGTGGCACCCGGCTTCGGGATGAATCCCGGACCCTCGCTGACGTCGGAATCCCGAACAACGCCGCGCTGATCGTCCTCCGCGAACAGCGATTCGCGTTGCGCTGAGCCAGTGCACGTCTTCACCGCACCAGAGTGTGCACTGCATGAGCCGGGCGTCGGGCATCCAGAGGCCCCCGCCCGGCTCCTTGCTGTCCTGCAGGCGCTGAGTGCGACACCTGATATTCACGTGACGCTCTCGGAGAAGGCCCCGCTGGAGCCGCTCCTGCTCTGTCACGATCGCCGCTACCTCGAGCAGGTCGCCGCGCTGAGTAGCCGCGGCGGCGGTTCGCTCGATGAAGACACGCATCTTTCGCCCCGCAGCTGGGACGCTGCGCTCCTGGCGGCCGGCGCCGCGCTCGCCGCACTGGAGCATGCTCTGGCCGGCAGGGGCAACAGCTTCGCGGCGATTCGGCCACCGGGGCATCACGCACTGCGTGAGCGGGCGATGGGATTCTGTCTGATCAACCAGGTGGCCGTGCTGGCGGCGGTCGCACACCGCGAGGGCAGGCAACGGGTACTCATCGTGGACTGGGATGTCCACCACGGCAATGGTACCCAAGCGCTGGTGGAGCGTGATTCCGCCACCCGCTTCGTCTCGATGCATCAAGCACCGTGGTGGCCGGGAACCGGGGCGGCGTCGGAGCGGGGCATGGGCAACTGCTTCAACTTGCCCGTGGCCGCAGGCTTGGAGCCGTCGGTCTACCTCGAGACGCTGTGGGGTGGGATCGTGGCTGCTACCCGCGACTGGGCCCCCGACCTGGTGCTGGTGTCCGCCGGCTACGACGGCATGCTCGGTGATCCGCTCGGCGGCTTGACGCTGGAGCCGGAACACTATGCCGAGTGGACGCACCGATTGCGGGAACGCTACCCCGCCGCCCCGATCGTCGGGTTGATGGAGGGTGGCTACGCCCCCGATCGCCTCGCCGCCGGCGTGCTGGCGACGGTGAAGGCGCTCGGTTGACGGGATCGGTATCTTTCGAAATCCGTTCTCCGTTCTCCGTTCTCCGTTCTCCGTTCTCCGTTCTCCGTTCTCCGTTCTCCGTTCTCCGTTCTCCGTTCTCCTACCACATCCTCTCCCTCACTGCTATCTTCGAAGGCTATGTTCGACCAGCTCTCTACCAAGCTGACCGACGCCCTGCGCCGCCTCACCGGGCGGGGGGTGTTGACGGAAGAGGCGGTCCGCGAAGGACTTAGGGAGATCCGACGGATCCTCCTCGAGGCCGACGTCTCCTTCGATCTGACCCGCGAGTTTCTCGAGCGGGTGCAGGCGGCGGCGGTGGGCCAGGAAGTCCTCAAGGCGGTTCGCCCCGGCCAGCAGCTGGTCAAAATTGTCTATGACGAGCTGGTCGCCCTGCTCGGCGAGAAGCAGGCGCCGCTGGCCTTCAGCTCGGTACCGCCCACCATCATCATGATGGTCGGCTTGCAGGGGTCAGGAAAAACCACCACCGCGGGCAAGCTGGCGCGGCGGTTGAAGGCGGAGCAGAAGGCGCCGTTCCTGGTGGCCGCGGACGTCTACCGTCCCGCCGCCGTGGATCAGCTGGTGACGCTCGGCGAACAGGTGCAGGTCGGGGTGCATGGCGAGCCGGGCGTCACCGACGTACTCGGCATCGTCAAGCGGGGCATCGAGGCGGCGAGCAAGGCACGGGCTCGCTCGGTCATTGTCGACACCGCCGGCCGGTTGCAGATCGATGACGAGATGATGCAGGAACTCGCGCGGCTGAAGGCAGCCATCAAGCCGCACGAGATTCTCCTCGTCGCCGATGGCATGACGGGGCAGGACGCGGTCCGGATCGCCAAGGGCTTTCACGATGTCCTCGGCATCACCGGCGTGATCCTGACCAAGATGGACGGCGACTCCCGCGGTGGCGCGGCGCTCTCCATCTACGGCGTGACCAAGGCGCCGATCAAGTTCGTGGGAACGGGCGAGACGCTCGACGCGCTGGAGCCGTTTTATCCCGACCGGATGGCGGGGCGGATTCTCCAGCAGGGCGACATCCTCTCGCTGGTCGAGAAGGCGCAAGAGAATGTCGACGAGGAAGAGGCCGTTCGGCTCGCCAAGAAGGCGCAGTCGAAGAAGGGAATGGACCTCGAGGACTTTCTCACTGCCATGCGGCAGATGCAGAAGCTGGGGCCGCTCAAGAATGTGCTGGGGATGTTGCCCGGCGTGAACGCATCGATGCTCAAGTCGGCGAACGTCGATGACAAAAAGCTCAAGCATGTCGAGGCGATCGTGCTCTCGATGACCAAGAAGGAACGGAAGGACCCCGACCTGATGAATGGTTCGCGACGGCTGCGGATCGCCAAGGGTTCGGGGAGGACGGTACCCGAAGTGAATCAGTTGCTGGCGCAGTTCAAGCAGATGTCGAAGATGATGAAGGTGGCGGGAAAGCCGGGGATGAAGATGCCCTTCGGCAAAGGTCCATTCCGCCCGCGGTAACCACCTGTCGGAGAGGTAAGTCCATGGCTGTTCGTATTCGTCTGCGCCGCGAAGGGCGCAAGAGTGTCCCGATGTACCGGATCGTGGTGGCGGACAAGGAAGCCCCGCGGGACGGTCGGTTCATCGACCTGATCGGCTCGTATCGGCCGAAGCAGGCGACGGACCAGTACACCGTGGACGTCGAGAAGGCCCGGAAGTGGATCGCGCAGGGCGCGACCCCGTCCGAGACCGTTGCGTCGCTGTTCAAGAAGGCGGGCGTCTAGCTCCGATGGCCGACGCGGTGGCTCCCTCGCCCCCGATCGTGGTCGGGCGGGTGCGCAAACCGCACGGCCTGAAGGGCGAGCTCTCGGTCTTCCCGCTCACGGACGATCCCGATGGCGTCTTCACGCGCGGGAAAATCCTTTTGTTGGTCGACCTCGGCGGGGCGGTGATCGGACAGGTGACGGTCGAGACGGCGCGCACGTATCATCGCGAGTGCCTGATGCGGCTGGTCGATCACACCAAGCGCGAAGCCGTTGATGGCTACCGCGGGCTCTTCCTGGCGGTGCCGCGCGACGAGATGGCGCCGCTCGAAGAGGGCGAGGTCTACATCCGCGACCTGATTGGGTGGGCGGTGCGCAACGAGGCCGACGAACCGCTGGGGCTCGTCAGTGACGTGTACGAACTGCCGCAGGGTGCGGTGATCGAAATCCAGGGTCCGAAGCGCGAGTTCATGCTCCCGCTCCGCCCCGAGTATGTGAAACAGATGGACCGCGAAACGAAGCGCGTGATCGTCGTGGTCCCTGAGGGATTGCTGGACTAAGGCCATGTTGCAGATCAACGTGGTGACGCTCTTCCCCGATGTCTTTGCGCCGTACTTGGCGGCGAGCATTCCGGGGCGGGCGGTGGCGGCAGGGAAGGTGGCGTTCCGGACGGTGCAATTGCGTGACTTCACGCATGACAAGCATCACACCGTCGACGATGCGCCGTTCGGTGGTGGGGCGGGAATGGTGCTCAAGGTCGCGCCCTTCCTGGAGGCGGTGGAGTCGCTGGGCGACGGTGGCCCGGTGGTGGTGATGTCGGCGCGTGGTCGTCGCTTCACCCATGAAGACGCGGTGCGGTGGTCGTTGCGGGAACGGATGACCATTCTCTGCGGACACTACAAGGATATCGATCAGCGGGTGATCGATCTGCTTGGTGCCGAAGAAGTTTCGATCGGCGATTTTGTCCTGTCGGGTGGCGAACCGGCGGCCCTCTGCGTCATCGACGCGGTGGTGCGCCTGCTTCCGGGGGCGATCGGCGATCATGAGTCGGCTAGTTCCGACTCGCATTACGAGGGGTTGCTCAGTCCGCCGAGTTACACCCGTCCTGCGGAGGTGCGCGGGGCTGTGGTGCCCGAGGTCCTGCTCTCGGGGAATCATGCGGCCATCGCCGCGTGGCGACAGCAGGAGGCTGAGCGACTGACTCAGGTGCGGCGACCCGACATGTGGGCCGCGCACATGGCAACGGAGCGTCTCGATGGAGACGCGAAGTCCTGACAAATCACCCGCGCCTTGGCGCAGAGGAACACGATGGGAATGGAACTGCTGGACAAGGTGTCGCGCGAGAACCTCCGCACCGACATGCCGAGCTTCGATGCGGGTGATACGATCAAGGTGATGGTGCGCGTGCGTGAAGGTGACAAGGAGCGTCTACAGGCGTTCGAGGGCGTCGTCATTGCCCGTCGCGGCGGCGGACCTGGTGAGACCTTCACCGTGCGGAAGATCTCGGCTGGTGTCGGCGTCGAGCGCGTCTTCCCGCTGCACTCACCGATGTACGCCAAGATCGAGGTGGTGCGTCGTGGCCGCGTCCGTCGCGCCAAGCTCTACTACCTCCGCGGCTTGAGCGGCAAGGCAGCGCGTATCGCCGAGGATCGCGACAAGGAGCGGTAGGCCACTCGAGTTCGCGGCTAAAGCCGCGACTCGGCTCTGTCACTGAAGTGACGGGTCAACCTAGCCACTAGACCAGTCATCCCCGCCGACCGGCGGGGATCTCGAGACTCCCCGCACGCACGAAGACCTGAGATCCCCCGCTTCGCGGGGGATGACAACGCGCATGTCCTGAGCGAAGCGAAGGGAGCGGAGATCTCCGGAATCAG
>JBBRBZ010000015.1:0-36929 GCA_038205305.1 Gemmatimonadales bacterium | reverse complement strand
GGGTGGTGGAGCTCGCCAGCAGCGAGCCCACCGTCGCGGCCGTTGACGAACCCGTTGCGAAGGACGCCGCTACCGAATCGGCCCCCGAGCCGAAGAAGAAGGCGGCTCCGGCGAAGCAGGCAAAGCGCGCTGCGCCGAAGCGCGCGACGGCGAAGGGCGCGGCGGCACCGAAGGTCGCCAAGAAGGTCGCCAAGAAGGCTGCGCCGAAGCGGGGGAAGAAGGCATCCGCGAGGCCTACTGCCTAGCGCGAAGGCTACGCCCGCGCCCTCACCGTGGCGCGCCACCGCTTCAGCAAAACGCTCGCCCCCCAGACGGGAGGCGAGCGTTTTCACATCGGAGAGGAAGTGCGGTGGTTGCTCAGTACCCGCCGGCCTTGACCCCATCGCGCGCGCTGCCGAGCCCGACGCGGATGCCGGCGTGCAGCGAATGCATCGCGCCATGCAGCAGCTTGTCATCTGACGGGGAGCTGCCGATCTGGTACTGGGCGAAGGCTGTCACTTGGCCCCAGCGTCCCTGAATGCCAGCAAGGCCGGTGAGGAAGCCGCTCGAACTGGCATCGTTGGCCGTGGCGATCAGCGTGGCGCGATCGGTCGGATCGGTGATGCCGAGCGCGGGATTGATGCGCGGCCCGACGACCTGCAGGATCCCGCCGCCGGCGCCGAAGTACGGCTCGAGCGTGCTGTGGAACGGAAAGGCCATGAGGACCGCCTGATAGCGGCGCAGGTCGTTGAAGAGGATCGCGCCGCCCAAGGTGGACTCATTCTTTCCGAAGCCCTCGTCGACACCCAGCAGCAGTCCACCCTGGCGCCCCATGACCAGGATGTGCGCGCCGCCCGACGGAATCGTCTTGGTGTTCTGGCTGCGGGTCTGGAAGAGCATCGCACCGGCTTCGAAGCCGAGCTTCCAGGTGTAGGCGTCGGCGCGTTGCGCGTGGAGCTGGCCGGGTGCGAGCAGGGCAAGCGTCAGGGCGAGGCAGGCCGCAAGTCGAGTGCGTGGAGCGGTTCGCATGATCGGTCTCTCGTAGGTGAAGAGCTCAGGTGATCCGCGCAACCCAGTCGCAGGTTGCCACGAACCGTTTGGTGCCCGGCTACATGGTCCGTGCAGGAAGCGGCTCACGATTCCCGCAGCATCGGTCGGTTGGGCTCAGGACTTGAGGAATCTGGCAGGTTGACCGCCCCTGCACCGCCATGCCCGCCCCGCCCAGCTCTCCGAATTCCCCGCGAATATCATACCCGAGACCTCTGGAGCGACAGTCTCCGGGGGTCAGACCAGCCCGAGCTGCTGCCCCACCTTGGTGAACGCCGCCAGCGCCTGATCGAGATCGGCCCGGCTGTGGGCGGCCGAAACCTGACAACGCACCCGGGCCTGGCCCTGGGGCACCACTGGAAAGCCGAACCCGGTCGCGAAGACCCCTTCCTCCAGCAGCAGCTCACTCATCCGGATCGCGGCGGCCGTCTCGCCGAGAATCACCGGGACGATCGGCGTCTCGCCGGCCAGCGGATTGAAACCCAACTCGATGAGTCGGCTGCGGAAGTAGCGGCTGTTCTCGCGCAGCTTGGCGACCCGATCCGGCTCCGCCTCCAGCACCGCAATGGCCTCGAGAGCGGAGGCGGCGACGGTCGCGGGTAGTGCGTTGGTGAAGAGTTGCGGCCGGGCGCGTTGCGCCAGGAAGTCGCAGAGCGCCGCCGATCCGGCCACGAAGCCGCCGGCTGCGCCGCCCAGGGCCTTGCCCAGCGTCGAGGTGATGATGTCCACCTGGCCGAGCAGGTTGAAGTGTTCGGCGGTGCCGCGACCGAATTGGCCGAGCACCCCGGTGGCGTGCGAATCATCGAGCCAGAGGATCGCGCCATGCCGACGACAGACTGCCAGCAGGCCGGGAAGGTTCACGATCGAACCTTCCATGGAGAAGACGCCATCGCTGACCACCATCTTGACCTTGCGGTCGGTGGCGGCGGCGAGTTTCTGGTCGAGCTCGGCCAGGTCACCATGCTTGTAGACGCCGGTCTCGCACTTGGTGATCGACTTGGCGAGACGGAGGGCGTCAATGATCGAGGCGTGGTTGAGCTGGTCGGAAAGGATCAGATCATCGGCTGTGAGGACCGTCGCCGGGAGCGCCTCGTTGGCGTTCCAGCAGCTCACGAACGACATCGCCGCCGGAGTGCCGACCAGCCGGGCGCAGGCGCTCTCGAGCTCGCGGTGGATGGTGAACGTCCCGCAGATGAACCGCACCGACGCCGTGCCCGCGCCGAACCGGTCGATGCCGCGCTTGCCAGCCGCCATCACCTTGGGGTGGTTGCTGAGGCCGAGGTAGTTGTTGGACGAGAGGATGATCACCTCGCCGCGCCCCTCCATCTGCACCCGGGCATCCTGGGGCGACTCGATGTAGGTGAAATGCTTGTAGACCCCGTCGCGATGGAATTGTTCCAGTTGCTCGGTGAGCCGGGCGTCGAGGGTCGACGGCGTGGCGCTGCTCATGAGGCAATCTCCAGGATCACCTTGCCGGCCGATCCGTCCTTGATGACGCCGATGGCATCGGCGATTCGGTCGAGCGGGAAGCGGTGGGTGACAACGGGGCGGGGGTCGAACTGCCCGGCGCGGAGGAGTCGGGTCATCTGAATCCAGGTGGTGTACATCTTCCGCCCGGTGACGCCGTAGAGGGTGAGTCCCTTGAAGATGATGTCGCGCGCGAAATCGACTTCGGTCGTCCGGCTCGGCGTGCCCAGGAGGTTCACCCGCCCACCAGGGCGGGCGGCGGCGAACGCCTGCGCATGACCGGCGGGATGGCCGCTCATCTCGCAGATCAGGTCGGCGCCGATCCCTTCGGTGAGTTCCCGGACGCGAGCGACCACATCATCGGTGGCCGGGTCGAAGACGTGGTGAGCGCCCATCGTGCTGGCGAGTCCACGGCGGAACGGGTTGAAGTCGGAGGCCAGGACGAGCGAGGCACCGGCGGCACGGAGCACGCCGACGGCGAAGCAGCCAATTGGCCCGCAGCCCAGAACCAGCGCGGTGGTGCCGGTGAGGTCCCCCCCCTCGAGGGCGGTGTGGACGGCATTGCCGATCGGGTCCATGATCGCCCCGATATCGGTGGGAATCCCGTCCAGCTTCATGACGTTGGACATCGGCATGGCGATGTAGTCGGCGAAGGCGCCGTCCCGGTCGACCCCGATGATCGAAGTCCGGACGCAGAGATGCCCGTGTCCGGTGCGACAGGGGAGACAGTGTCCGCAGATGACGTGACCCTCCGCCGTCACCAGGTCGCCGATGGCGAGCAAGCCTTCGACGCGCGCCTCGCTGCCGAGCTCCACCACCTCGCCGGCAAACTCATGACCGATGGTTACCGGCGGACGCAATCGACCCGACGCCCAACTGTCCCACTCCCATATGTGCAGGTCGGTGCCGCAGACTCCGGCATGGTGCACTCGGATGAGGACGTCACGCGAGCCACAGACCGGGATGGGGCGTTCGACCAGTTCCATGCCAACGCCAGGAGCAGACTTCACGATTGCGCGCATCAGAAAATCACCGGGGAAGAGAACCGCGAAAATATGTCTGGTTCGGCCATCCAACCCAAGGACCAGAGGGGAGGGGGAGGGGCGTTCGCTCCTTTCGTTGACGGTTCGCGGCCACTTCGTCGCTCCGGGTTAGTCGGCCGAAAAAAGCCCCGGCAACCCAGTTTGCGGTGACCGATCGCTGCGTTCGCGCGACGCGCGCGGTCTTGCGCACGTCGACGGGCGGTGCGCCGGATGTGACGCGGTGCTGTCATGGTGATTCTCGGCAAAGGCTTATGGAAACTGGGTTTGCGTGAGATGGCTCGCTGTTGCGTTCTCGATGCACCACTTCGCAACGCAATGCGCGGTATACGAACGCGGATCGAAAAACGGTTTCAACCGAGCTCGAAACAGCTCAGGTTTTGGTCCCGGTCTGGGGTCGCAACACCAACCCCCGGAAGCGGTTGGAGTGCTTGGGGGTATTGCGTCCGGTGAGAAAATTTCGATCTTGTATATGCCGACGCTACTCCGTACCCAGCTACGGGTAGGTCGCCGCGAGCATCGCGCGTACGACGATGTGTCGCGTATCAATCACTTTTGGGAGGCTCCAATGGCTACTCGCAAGAAGGCTGCAAAGAAGGCCGCCAAGCGCACGAAGCGCCCGGCGAAGAAGGGCGCCAAGCGCGGCGCGAAGAAGGCGGCCAAGAAGGGCGCCAAGCGTGGCGCGAAGAAGACGGCCAAGAAGGGCGCCAAGAAGACCGCCAAGAAGGCTGCCAAGAAGGCCGCCAAGAAGGCCCCGAAGCGCCGCAAGAAGGCCGCCAAGAAGGCCGCCCCGAAGATGTAAGCAGTTGGAGTAGACACGGAAGGGCCGGCGGAAACGCCGGCCCGTCTGGGTTCTGGTCGCCACCCTCCGCACTCAGGCGCGCGCGGTTTCGCGTTCCGCTGCAATCACTCCTGGCTTGACGAAGAGCGCGCCGCGTGGCGGTGTCGTGCGCTGACGGCGGCCGGTCGGTGGCAACGTCTCCCGTTCCCACGCGGCGTAGTGGCCGGCAAATCCTTCAGGGCCGGTGCCGAGCGCGTCGGGGACGAGCGCATGCAAACCGCCCGGCCCGGTGAGTTCCTGGAGCTCGGCGAGCAGCACCCGCCGCTCCCCCGGCGAAAGCACCGCGAGCGTGCCAGCATCGACCACGACCAGGACATAGTTGCCGGCGACGCAGGGAAGCCAGAGACCGAACTGGACGCAGATCGCATCGAAGGTCGACGAGAGTGACTCGGCGGCGACCCGGGCCTCGGCCCGCTCGACGACCCCGAAATCGCGATCGAGGAAGGTGACGACCGCGTCATGCGCCGCCAGGAGATAGGCGCAGGATTCGGCGCCCGCACCCACCACCAGGACCTCGTCGTCGGGTTCGATGCGAGGCGCGAGTCCCGCGACCAAGTGCATCGCATCGAGCCCCCAATGGGTCGCATCCTTCTGGGCGGCCCGCAGCTTGGGGTGCTTCTTGCGCCAGACCTCAAAGGAGGGGAGACCCAACCGTCGCTTGATCAGGTCGTTGACGATGGTCTCGGCCAGCAGTTCGGTGAGCAGGAATTGCTGTTCATCGGGGCGCTCGACCAGGGCCTCGTCACCGAGGCGGAAGAGCTCGTCGCGGGAAATGGAGTTCTTGTACTGCTCGATCCGGTCGTCCACATAGAGCGCATATTGCTGCCGCAGCGAACGGATCGGACGCCGCTTGGGAGCGGCGGAAAGAAGTTGCTGCGCGGAGAGCATCCCTAAACGTCGTGAAATTGCATGGGAAGGTCAATCCGCCCGGAGGACGGTACCCTTCAAATAGCCTGTTTCCGGGATGGTCAGCACCTCCGGATGGTCCACCGGTTGGCTCAGGAGCGCGTGCACGGTGAAGCGTCGGCCGATACCGGCGGCAGCGGAGCGGAGCATTTCGTGGAACTCGGGGCGGGGCACATGGAAGGAGCAGCTGGCCGTGATCAGCCATCCTTCCGGTGCCACCAGCTGCATCGCCCGGCGATTGATCTCATGGTAGCCCCGCAGGGCGGCGGCGAGATGCTGCTTTCCCTTGGCGAAGGCGGGAGGATCGACCACGACCATATCGAAGCGCCGACCGGCCTCCCCCCACGCGGCGAGCTGGTCGAAGGCGTCGCCCACCACGAACTCAATATTGGTCAGCCCATTCAGCTCGGCATGCTCCCTTCCGCGGGCGAGGGCGTCGGCGCTGACGTCGAGCGCGGTCACCTCTCGCGCCTTCCCCGCGAGGTGAAGCGCGAAGGAGCCATGATAGGAGAAGCAATCGAGCGCTGTTCCGCCCGTCGGCATCAGCCGTCCGGCAAGGAGTCGGTTCTCCCGCTGGTCGAGAAAGGCGCCGGTCTTCTGTCCCGACCATGGCGCGGCATACCAACGCACGGTTCCCTCGCGTACCTCGATCCCCTCGGGGACCTCCCCCCAGCCCAGCTCCACTCGCTCGTTGAGTTTCTCGAGGCGACGGGTGGCGGTGTCGTGGCGGAAAAGGATTCCCTCCGGGGCGAAGACGTCGCGCAAGGCCGAGAGGATCGCCTCCCGTTCGGGCTCCAAGGCTGCCGACAGCAGTTGGACCACGAGCCAGCGCTCGTAGCGGTCGACGATCAGCGCCGGGAGGCCGTCGCCCTCGCCGTGGACCGCACGCCAAGCGTTGGCATCGATGTCGGCACGCCGATCCCGGCAGCCGGTGAGGCGATCCCGCCACCAATCGACATCGATGGGAATGTCGGCGCGCTCAAGCAGCCGGAGGCGGATCTCGCTGGCGGGTGAGCAGAGGGCCTGACCGAGAAAGCGCCCACCGGCGTTGCGGACCTTCACGATGCCGGGCTGCCGCGGATGGTCCGCGACATCGCTCCGGTAGATCCAGGGGTGGCCGGCCGACCAGCGCGCCGCCCCGCGAGCGGAGACCGTGGCCCAGGTCATTGGGTGGTGGCGCTGGCGCGCTGCAGCGGATAGGCACTGATTACTGAACACATGAGCGACAATCTAGCCACGATCCTCCGCCTCCTCCTTGTCACCGACGACCGACTACTCGGCGCTGGCGACCCGTTGGTACCCTGTCTCGCCGCCGTGCGGGGCGGTGTGACGGCGGTGCAGCTTCGCCTCAAGGCGGTGGGCGATCGGGAACTGCTCACCCTGGCGCGACGATTCGTTGCCGAGCTGCCGGTGCCGGTGTTCATCAATGACCGGCTCGACATCGCCATCGCCTCGCGCGCCTACGGTGTGCACCTCGGGCCGGATGATCTCGCCCCGGCATTGGCGCGCCGAGCGGCTCCCGCGGGGATGGTGATCGGCGCGTCGGTCGGCTCGCCGGAAGAGGTGCTCCGCGGCGCGCCAGCGGACTACTGGGGGATCGGCCCCTTCCGCGCGACGGCGACCAAGCTCAATGCGGGGGAAGCACTTGGAATGGAGCGTGCGTCCGCGGTGCTGGCAGCCGCCCGCAACCGCCCCTGCGTCGCGATCGGTGGGGTGCTCCCCGAGGATGTGGTTCCCCTCCACGCTGCAGGCTTCGCTGGTGTCGCCGTGGTGCGCGGAATTCTTGGTGCCAAGAATCCAGAAGCCGCCGCCCGCGGCTACGCCGTACTCACGAAATAGCGGCCGCCTGTCACCATCCACCATCCACCATCCACTGTTCTCCGTTCTCCGTTCTCCGTCCTCCGTTCACCGTTCACCGTTCTCCGTTCTCCGTCTTTTATCTCACTCTCCGAATCGCCGCCAAATGCTCCGCATACGTTCTGCTGAAGAGATGCTTGCCATCCGGGCCCGCCACGAAATAGAGGAAGGGCACGTTGGGCGGATCGAGCACCGCCTCGATCGAGGCGTCTGTCGGGTTGCCGACCGGGCCGGGGACAAGCCCGGGGTGGCTGTAGCTATTCCACGGGGAGACGAGGGCGTAGTCCTTGTTGTAGAGTCGTGGCTTCCGCTTGCCATCGCGCAGCAGGTAGGCGTATTGGATGGTCGGATCGGCCTGGAGTGGCATTTTCTTGCGGAGGCGATTGCGGTACACCGCGGCGATCAGCGGCCGATCGGTCGGGACCTTCGCCTCGGCCTCGACAATGCTCGCCAGTGTCAGCAGGTCGCGGCGTGAGAGGCCAACGCGCCGCGCCGCGGCGTCCCACTCCGGTTTCCACGCGGCGCGTCGGGCGGCGAGGAAGCGATCGAGAATCTCGGTCGGGCTGGTGAAGCCATTGAAGTCGAAGCTCTCGGGGAGCAGCCACCCCTCGACGGTGGGAGCGTCGATGTCATAGCGGGCCAGCAGGGTGGAATCGTGAGCGGCTTCGAGAATGCTGCTCCGCGGCACGCCGAGCTGCGTTTCGGCGCTCCGGGCGAGGTCGAAGATGGTCCCGCCCTCGGGCAGGGTGACGCGGAAGTGGAGCGCCTCGCCGGCGCGGAGCATGCGCAGGATGGTGGTGACGCTGGCATCGGACTGGAACTCGTAGATGCCGGCCTTGAGGCTGCGATCGACTCCGGCCGTGCGCGCCCGGAAGCGGAACCAGGTGGTCGAGGCGATGAGGTGGTGAGCCGCGAGCGAGTCGGCGACACCACGCAGCGTTGCGCCGGGCGGGACCGCGACGCGTTGGACCGTGCCTGCCGAACCACCGCACCCTGCCAGCAGCACGGCGAGGACGAGTGCCCGCTTCACCCGGTGGCGCTCCTCCGGCGACCCTCGAGCCAGTCCTGGAGCAGGACGGCCGCGGCGCGGGCATCGACCTCGTGGCGGCGGTCCTGCGCCGTGGCACCGACCTCGCGGCTGATCTCGAGCACGCGCGCGGTGGAGAAGTCCTCGTCGGTGAACTCGAGCGGCAGCGTTGAGCGCTGCGCGAAGAGTTCTCCCATGGCCCGCGCGGCGCGGCCCGAGTCGCCCTCGTGGCCGTCGTCGTCGAGCGGCAGCCCCACCACCAGCCCCACCGGCTGTTCGCGCTCGACGATCTCGAGAAAGTCGCGGAGCGGGAGGCGCTTCCCCGCCCGGCGCTTGAGGGCGCCGAAGGGGGACGCGATCAGCTGCGTCTCGTCGGAGAGGGCGAGCCCGATGCGATTGGTGCCCCAGTCCACGGCGAGGACGCGGCCCTGACGCGGGATCATTGCGCCATGGACGCGAAGAACTCCTTGTTGGTCTTGGTCCGCTTCATCCGTTCGAGCAGGAACTCCATCGCCTCGACCACCGGCATGTCGGCGAGGAAGTTCCGCAGCAGGTAGACGCGGTTGAGCTCGTCCTTGTCGAGCAGGAGCTCTTCCTTGCGGGTGCCCGACTTGTTGATGTCGATGGCGGGGTAGATACGCCGGTCGGCGAGGCGGCGATCGAGCACGAGCTCGGCGTTGCCAGTGCCCTTGAACTCCTCGAAGATCACCTCGTCCATGCGCGAGCCGGTGTCGATCAGCGCGGTGGCGATGATGGTGAGGGAGCCGCCGCCCTCGATGTTGCGCGCCGCACCGAAGAAGCGCTTGGGCTTCTGGAGCGCGTTGGCATCGACACCGCCCGAGAGAATCTTGCCCGAGTGCGGGACAACGACGTTGTGGGCGCGGGCGAGGCGAGTGATCGAGTCGAGCAGGATCACCACGTCGCGGCCATGCTCCACCAAGCGGCGTGCCTTCTCGATCACCATGTCGGCCACCTGCACGTGGCGGTCGGCGGGCTCGTCGAAGGTGGAGGCGATCACTTCCGCCTGCACGTTCTCCTGCATGTCGGTGACTTCCTCGGGCCGCTCGTCGATGAGCAGGACGATGAGGTAGCACTCGGGGTGATTCTCGGTGATGGCGTTTGCCAGCTTCTGCAGCAGGATGGTCTTGCCGGCCTTGGGCGGTGCCACGATCAGGCCGCGCTGTCCCTTGCCGACGGGTGACATGAGGTCGACGACCCGCATGGAGAGATCGCCATTCTTCCGTTCGAGGCGGATTCGCTCGTCAGGATAGCGCGGCTTGAGGTTGTCGAAGGCGATCCGGGTCTTGGTCTTGTCCGGTTCCTCGAAGTTGACGCTCTCGACCTTCAGGAGGGCGAGGTAGCGCTCCCCCTCCTTGGGTGGACGCACCTGCCCCTGCACCGTGTCACCGGTGCGGAGGTCGAACCGCTTGATCTGGCTGGGCGACACGTAGATGTCGTCTGGGCCGTAGAGATAGTTCCAATCCTGGCTGCGGAGGAATCCGTACCCTTCCGGAAGGATTTCCAGCACCCCTTCGCCGCGAATGACGGTATCCTTGTCGAGCAGCGACTGCTCGATCTTGAAGATCAGGTCCTGCTTGCGGAGGCCTGAGTAGTTGGTGATGTTCAGTTCCGCCGCCAGTACGTGCAACTCGGCGACCGACTTCTGCTTCAGTTCGGCTATGTCCACAGGGTTCTCCGGGGCGGATCACCCAGACTGCGCGCGGACGCCGCGGCGGACGGGGATGATGGATCAAGCAGTGATGGGTTGGCTAAGGTGTCTGGCGTATGGGCTTCGCGCGAATGGCGCGGAAATGGCGAGTGTCGACGGGTGATAATGCGAGGATTGCTACACGATACGAGCCTGCGCCTCCGGCGTCAAGAGGGTCGGTGAGCGACCCCCGGCGTTTTTTCGCGGTCTGGCAGGAGATGTCTCTTGCGGGTGACCGCGAGGTGCTCGATGGAATCCTCTCGGCGGAGCACCTCTCCCCCAGCCCCGAATTGGAGGCCTTCCTGCAGGCGTGGCCGGGGGCGTGGTATTGGGGTGACGACGCCCACACCCGGCTGATTCTGGTGCAGGGCACCGCGCCGGCCCGGCCCGAGCGCTGGATCTGGCACGGCGCCCTCCTCTTGCTCTTCATCGTCTGTACCATGGCAGCGGGGGCCGTCCTGGTGGGCGACCTGGTCCCGCCGGTAGCCCACAACCTCGGCCAGGCCATTGCCGGGGTCTGGGAGTTCGGGCTCTTCATCGCCCAGGACGGCTGGCGGGCCTTGCTGCGCGGCTGGACCTTCGGCCTGCCCTTGCTGGCCATCTTGCTGGTGCACGAACTGGGGCATTTCTTCACCGCACGTCGCTACGCCATCGATGCCTCACCCCCCTACTTCCTGCCGGTGCCACCGAACATCTCGCCCATCGGCGGGATGGGGGCATTCCTCCGGCTCCGCAGCACGGTCTATGATCGCCGCCAACTGTTGGATGTCGGAGCGTCGGGCCCGCTGGCCGGTTTCGTGGTGGCGCTGGGCGTGCTCATCTGGGGCTATCACCTTTCCTATCGGATCACCACGCCGTACGATGCTCCACAACTCGTGATGATGACTGGTCACCCTCTGCTGCTCGGCGATTCGCTGCTCACGCGCCTGCTTCATGACTGGTTGCTTCCCGGGGCCGGCCCGGTGGTGCTCTCCCCCGAAGCGTTCGCCGGGTGGGTCGGCATGTTCATCACCGGACTGAACCTGCTGCCGCTCTCCCAACTTGATGGCGGGCATGTGCTCTACGGCCTGCTCGGTCGCCGGCAACGGTGGATCTCCTTTGTCGTGGCGGCGGGACTGCTGGTGTTGGCCCCGAGGGCGCCGATCTGGTTCGTCTGGGTGGGGCTGACCTTCGCGATCGGTGGTGGCAGCTGGGCGCACGCGGATGTGATTGTCCGCGACCGCGGTGTGCTGCGTGCTGGGCGATGGACCGGCCTGGCGTGCTTCGTGGTCTTCGTGCTGACCTTCGTCCCGATACCCTTCATCCGCTGACCGGAGTGCTTGATGAGTCTGGACGACCCGATCGCCACCCTGCGCCACGATCTCGCCAACCCACTCGCCGCGATGCTTGCCGAGGTGCAGCTGCTGCTGCTCAGCGATACCCCGATGGACGATGAAATTCGCAGCACCTTGAAGCAGATCGAACATCTTGCCCTCCGGATGCGCGGCATCCTCCGGGCCACGAAGGAGGAGGACCAATGAACAACCGAAGCCTTCGCGCCATGATCCTGGCTGTCGGGATCGTGGCCACGCCCACCGCGGTGCGGAGCCAGGCCGCCCACCCCGCCGCGAAGCCGCCCCAGGCCCTCATGGCAAAGTGGCCCGAGCGCGCCATCCGCCACGACATTCCGATGACCAACATGATCCAGCGCGCCTTTGCCGCTGGCACACGGGATTCGTCGGGAAAGCCGGGGAGGAACTACTGGCAGATCTGGAACGACTACACCATCAACGCGCGATTCGATCCACCGACCGCGAGGGTGAGTGGTCGTGAGACCATCGTGGTCCACAACAACAGTCCGCACTCGATGTCCTTCATCCAGATGCGGCTGGACCAGAATCTCTTCGTGGCCAACGTGCCGCGCGCCGAGGTGGTGACTGATATCACCGACGGAATGCGGCTCACCAAGCTGGTTGTGGATGGACAGTCGGTTGACTTGAATCCGCCTGCCGGTGGACGCGGTGGTGGCGGTCGGGGTCGTGGCGCGGTCGATACGGCTGGTCCGCGGGTACCGACAGCGAGCGGGCTGAACCTCACCACCGCGCGGATCACGCCGGCATCGCCGGTACCGCCTGGCGGCATGGTGACGATCGAAGCGGAATGGAACTTCAAGGTGCCCAACTCGGATCCGCCGTTGCGCGGCGTCCGGATGGGGAGCTGGGGCGACTCACTCTTTCAGGTCGCGCAATGGTATCCCCGGGTCGCGGTCTTCGATGACCTGCGTGAGGACGGCTGGGATCTCGATCCGTACCTTGGCCCGTCGGAGTTCTACAACAATCTTGGCCACTACGACGTCAAGATCGACGTTCCGGCCGGATGGCTCGTGGGAGCGACGGGCACGCTGCAGAATCCTGCGGAGGTGCTGACCCCGACCGCGCGGGAACGACTCTCGCACGTGCTCGAGTCGGATTCCCAGCGCGCCATCGTGACCGCAGATGAACGCGGGTCCGGCAAGTCCACCGTGGCGGGGGATCGGTTGGTGTGGCGCTTCACCGCCGACACGGTGGCCGACGTCGCGTGGGCCACCTCCGATCGTTTCGTCTGGGATGCCACGCGGGCCAACATCCCCGGCAAGGGCCAGATTCCCATCTGGCTGATGTACGAACCTGGCAACGCCCGGACCTTCTGCGTCCAGGGCGCGATCGGGCGTCACGCGCTCGAGTTCTATTCGCAGCTCTGGATGCCCTACACCTATCCGTTGCTCACCCAGGTGGATGGACCAGAATCGGGGATGGAGTATCCGATGTTCATCATGGCCGGCCGCTCGACGGACCATGAAATCGGGCATCAGTGGTGGCCGATGATGGTCAACACCAACGAGACTTGGTACGGCTGGATGGATGAGGGATTCAACAACTGGATGAACACGCTTTCCTCGGCCGACCGTGCTGGTGGTCGCGGGGGCCGTGGTGCCGCTGGTGGCTTCGTCGGTGGTGCCGCCAGCGCCACGGCGCCAGGCGCGGGGACCTGCCCGCCGCCCAATCCCAACGCGAGCGCCAACGCCTTCGGCCGCGGTGGGGGAGGCAGGGGAGGACGCGGCGGCAATGGCGCGCCGCAGTCACGGTTCCTGAGCATGGCCGCTCCCGGCGGCACGGCGACCGAGAATGGTTCGGGGCAGCGCTACGGTTCCACCGCGGGCGACGAAATCGAAGCGAACCTGATGTGGGATGCGAACTACGGCGGACCGCAGTATTCCATGCAGGCCTATGGCGTGTCGGGACCGATGCTCTCCATGCTCGGTGGCATTGTTGGCGACTCAGCCGTCTGGCACGCGATGAGTGGCTATGCCAAGGCGTGGCGCTTCAAGCACCCGTCGCCGTGGGACTACGCCTTCTACATGAGCAACGCCCTGCACAAGGACCTGGGGTGGTTCTGGTACTACTGGCTCTTCACGACCGAGTCGGTGGATGGCTCCATTGAGCATGTGGCCACGGCAGGGCCGGTCACGACCGTCACCGTGCATCAGGACGGCCAGATGCCCTCACCCGTCATGCTGGCGGTGGAGTTCGCGGCGAAGGGGCCGGCCATTCGCCAGATGCACAACAGCAAGTCGATCGATTCGTTGACCGCGCTGGTGACCTACCCGGCGGACGTCTGGTTCAACGGCAGCAAGAGCTTCAAGGCCGCACTCAACTTCGGCGGCCGGAAAATCGAGAAGATCACCCTCGATCCGTACGGCCGCTTCCCGGACAAGTCGGTCACCGACAACGTCTGGCCGCGCGACACGACCGCAGCACCGGCGAGCGGTGGGGGACGCGGAGGGCAGTAGTAAAAAGGAGAACGGAGATTCGAGAACGGAGAACGGAGCCTTCAATCTCTGTTCTCCGTTCTCCGTTCTCCAATCTCTGTTTTAGTGCTTCTCTGCTGTCAGCTCGGCAATCCGTCGCTTGGCTTCTTGCACCTTCGGCTGCAGGTCGGGATCAGCGTGTTGCCACAGGGTGGTGAAGGCGGTCAGGTGATCGAGCGCCTTCGCCTTGTCACCTTTGTCTGCGTAATACTCGCCGAGGCGAAGTTGGGCGAGCGGGAACCAGGAGCCATCCTCGACGCCGTTCACGTCCGTGTTCGGCGCATCGACAATACGACCGTACACTGCCGCCGCTGAGTCGGGATGCCCGCCCTGATCGAGGGCGTAGGCCCATTGGTAGGCGCCGCAGGGGAGGCAGTGACTGGCGGACTGCACTCGCTGGAACGTTGTGGCGGCGATATCCCACTGCCGATCGGCCAGCTCGCCGAAGCCGTCCCAGTAGAACCGGGTCACCGAGTCGCGTTCGGCGGCTGGTGTGATCGACTCCCACTCCCCGCGCAACCGCTTGACGTCCTGCGGACGATTGGCCATTCCAGCGATCATCGCCATCATGAAATACGGACGATCGCGCGGAGCGATGGAGTCGAGCGGGTGGCGCTTCAGTGCCGCTTCGACGATGGGCCACGCGGCATCGGGCTTGCCGCGAGTGAGCACTGCGAACCATGCCGAGGACAACTCCGCCATGAGGGGACCGGCGCTGTTGCCCGATTTCCGCATCGACTCGCCCCAGGCCGAATAGGTGCTTGTGGCCTGCGCCAGCTCGCCGCGCTGCTCTCGCAGCCAGCCTGCGGTTCCAAGTATCAGGTTGCCCGCCGCCGAGCCGGCATCGGCCAGCAGTGGCGTGAGCCGCGGGATGAGGGTGTCGATGGCGGCACGATCCCGGCGCGCGCCGGCCACGTCCAAGCTCAACTCCAAGGCGCGAACGCTGTCGCCGCCTTGCTGCAGCCAGATGCCGGGGAGTGAATCGAGCGCGGCAAACTTCTTCTGCGCCGCCAACGAAAACGAGAGATTGCGATACAACGAGAAGATGCCGCTGGTCGCGATCCCATGGCGGAGAAATTTCTCGGCTTCCTGGTACTGCCCCATGATGTTGAGCACCAGTCCAATGTTGTTGAGTGCTGTCTTCTCGTCTGGGTTGATCGCGAGCACCTCGCGGTACGCCGCGACGGCACCAGCATCGTCAGCGACTACCGACATGAGGTAGGTCGCCTCGGTGAGGTGCTTCTCCATTGGTGGAAGTCGATCGCGAAGGAGGTAGGCGTGTCTGGAGGCATCGATCATTTCTGCGGTCGCGCCGAGGTTGCTGTTGACCACCGCGAGCTTGCGCCACGCCATGGCGAAGCTGCTGTCCGCGGCGATGGCCTGCTGCAACTGCTGTCGGGCCATTTCAAAATGGCCGAGATCAGTCGCCTTGGCGGCGGTCGAGTAGAGCCGCAGTGCGGGAAGCGAGGCGGTGCTCACCTGTTCCAGCGGTTCACTGGCGCGAATGGAGCGGAGCGACTCCCCGATCTTTCCACGCAGCTCTTTGGACAAGCGGTTGACGGCGGGGATCAGTTCCTGGTCACTGGCTGCTGTCTCGCGCACCTGCACAAGCGGTTGGCCGCTGGTGGCATCGATAATGTTCGCCGTGAGCACGAACCCAGCCCCGAGTGGGTTGATCTCACCCGTCACGACCGCCTTGGCATTGGCGCGCTGCGCCAGATTGGTCGCGACCTCGCTGGTGAGGTGCGTGCTCGCCGGCAAGCCCATGCGGGTGAGCGCGTCGGTGATGTCCGGGCCCTGCAGCAGGTGGATGGCACTGGATTGCCCCAGGTCGACGCGCAGCGCTTCCATGATGGCGCCGGACAGCGTGCTATCACTCGCCGAGGTCTTGAACTCCGCCAGCACGACCTTGGCGTTGCTGCCGAGCCGTCCCTTGGTCATCAGGGTGGCGCCGGGTCCGAGGCCGAAGATGCCGGCGCCCACGAAGCCCGCCGCGATGATCACCACGCCGCCGACCGCGATCATGCCGGCCTGAATCGCCTTCTGGCCAGTGAACTCGCCCGCCCGCACCGCGGCGTGAATACCGGTCATCGTGGCGTGTGCTCGGCGGCGCTCGTTCCGTCCGGCGATGATCAGCGGTGGGATGCCGGCGAGCATGACGGCGCCCACGGCCCACCAGATCCAGTCCGGCAAGCCGATCACCCGGGTGATGCCGAAGGCGATGGCGGTGATGGCCAACGTGGCCACCAGCTGAAGTGCCACGACTCGACCGGGGTGCCAGGTGCGGAAAATATTGCGCGCCGTGGCGGTGGCGTCGAAGGCAGTGGTGCCGCCAATCGGGGTGCCGACATTCTCGAGCGCCTCGACCAGCTCCGTCGCCGTGGCGAAGCGATCGTCCGGTGCCTTGGCGAGGCAACGCATCACGATCGCCGCCAGGTCGGCCGGGATGTCGCTGCGCCGTGAGAGAATCGGGATGGCAGCCTGTGTGACATGTGCCGCAAGCATTGCTTGCGGAGTAGATGCCTGATACGGCGAGCCGCCCACCAGCATCTCGTAGGCGACGATGCCCAGCGAATAGATGTCGGCGCGGTGGTCAACGTTGGGGTCGGCAACGGCCTGCTCCGGTGCCATGTAGGCCGGGGTGCCGAGGGCCATTCCCACCGAGGTGAGCGCGGTCAGGTCGGCGGCGGTCTCCTCGGCACGACGGCCGGCGGCGAGCGCCTTGGCGACGCCGAAGTCAGTGACCAGTGCATGCCGGCCGGAAAGCATGATGTTGGCGGGTTTGATGTCGCGATGGACGATGCCGCGGGTGTGGGCGTACGCCAGCGCATCGGCGACCTCGCGCAGCAGTCGGACCGTCTCGAGCACCGGCACCGTGCCCCGTTGTAGTCGCTCGGAGAGCGATTCCCCCTCCACGAAGGGCATGGCGTACCAGAGGACGCCATCACCTTCGCCGGTCGCCAGTAGCTGCACGATGTGCGGGTGGTGGAGCGAGGCCGCAACCTGAATCTCTCGCTCGAACCGCCCTGCCTCGATCGACGCCGTGGTGGCCGGTGGCAGGACCTTGATGACGACCTGACGCCCGAGCCGCGTCTCCTGGGCGAGGAAGACCAGGCTCATCCCGCCGCCACCGAGTTCGCGCTCGATCTGGTAGCGGTCACCGAGGATAGTTCGCAGACGTTCGCGGAAGTCAGCCACGGAGATCCGATGAGAGAGGGAGGAGACCCTGAAGATGGCGCGGGCCGCCCCAATCGGGAAGCCACACCCAGAGGGCACTACTTTCCAGCGTCTTCGCTCACGGGGCCTGCCCCGCCGATCTCCCCCTCCGAACCGGGAGCCCGTCGATTTCGAACCACCATCCTGCCATGATCGTCACATCCTCGGAACGCTACGCTGCGACGGCCGCCCGGGTCATCGGGACGGCGATGACGCTGGCCGTGGCCGAGCGGGGGCACTGCGCCATCGCGCTGACCGGGGGCACCACACCTGGGCCAGTTTACCGAGCCCTCGCCCTCCTCCCCGACCTCCCGTGGTCAGCGGTCGACCTCTTCTTCGGCGACGAGCGCGCGGTGCCGCCGGATGACCCGGAGAGCAATTACCGGATGGTGGCAGAGACGCTGCTCGCGCACGCCCCGATTCCGGCAGGGCAGGTACACCGGATGGAGGCGGAGCGCGAGGACCTCGCAGCCTCCGCGGCGGCGTACGCACGACTCCTCCCGCCAGTGCTCGATATCCTGCTGCTGGGAATGGGCCCCGACGGGCACACGGCGTCGCTCTTTCCCGGCTCGGCCGCGCTGGCGGAAACGGCGCGGACCGTGGTGCCGGTGCATGGCCCCAAGCCACCGCCGGTTCGGCTCACCATCACCCCGCCGGTGATCGCCTCGGCCCGCAACATCTATCTGCTCATCACCGGCCTCGGCAAGGCGGCGATGGTGGCGCGGGCGATCGAGGGGCTGGAGGATTGCAATGCCATGCCGGTGCAACTCGCGCGACGCGGGACCTGGCTGCTTGATGACGCGGCAGCCGCACTGCTGCACTCACCTGGAGAATGACACGATGCGACTCGCGATGCTCAAGAGATGACCCCTGAACTGGTGGCGCCCGTCCATACCGGCGGGCCGACGGTGATTCGCGAGGCGCGGGTCCCCAAGCCGTGCGTGATCGTCATCTTCGGTGCCGGGGGGGACCTGACGCATCGCAAGCTGATGCCCGCCTTCTTCCATCTGGGCATCGATGGCACCTGGCCCGACGATTTCGCGATCATCGGCGTCGATCGCGTGGCCAAGGACGACGCGACCTTCCGCCAGGAGATTCACGCCGCGCTCACCGAGGCTGGCCAGGATCCCGACGGACAGTCGGAGGCGTGGCAGCTGCTCGAGCCCCGCCTGAGCTACCTGCAGGGCAACCTCGACGATCCCGCCACCTATCAGGCTGTGCAACAGCGGCTGGTGGAACTCGACTCGGCGCACCCTGGTGTCGAGGGGCACCTCTTCTATCTCGCCATTCCCCCGTCGCTCTACGCTGAGACCATCGAACGGCTGTCGTCGAGTGGCGTGCTGCCGCGCACGGTTGAGCCATCGCAGCGGCCGTGGGCGCGAGTGATCATCGAGAAGCCGTTCGGCCGCGATCTCGAGTCGGCGAAGGCCCTCAATGGCGTTGCGCGCAAGGCGATGGCCGAACACCAGATCTACCGGATCGATCACTACCTCGGCAAGGAAACGGTGCAGAACCTGTTGGTGCTCCGCTTCGCCAACTCGATCTTCGAGCCCGTCTGGAATCGGCACCACATCGATCACGTCCAGATTACCACCGCCGAAGAAGTGGGCGTGGAGCATCGCGGGCCGTATTACGAGGAAGCGGGCGTGGTACGGGACATGTTCCAGAACCACCTGCTGCAGGTGCTCACCCTGATGGCCATGGAACCGCCGACGACCTTTCGTGCCGACGCGGTGCGCGACGAGAAGGTGAAGGTGCTCCACGCGATCCGGTCGCACACACCGGCGGAGATGCACGAGTTCGCCGTACGCGGACAGTACGGGCCGGGTTCCATCAACGGCAAGCCGGTGATCGGCTATCGCGAGGAGGAACGGGTCGCGCCCGATTCGGTCACGCCGACTTACGCCGCGATGCGTTTCCTGATCGACAATTGGCGCTGGAAGGGGGTGCCATTCTTCCTGCGCTCGGGAAAGCGGCTTCCGGCGCGCACCACCGAGATCGCCATCCAGTTCAAGCAGCCACCGCACCTGATGTTCGCGGTACCCGAGGGCGAGCACATCGATGCCAATGTCCTGGTGCTTCGGGTCCAGCCGAGCGAAGGCGTCGCCCTCCGCTTCGACGTGAAGGTGCCCGGACTCGGTGTGCGCATGGCGCCGGTGAATATGGATTTCGACTACGCCGATGGCTTCGGCACGACGACGCATGAGGCCTACGAGACGCTGCTGCTCGACTGCATCCTGGGCGACGCCACCCTCTTCATCCGAAGCGACGAGGCAGAGGCGGCCTGGGAAATCGTGGACCCGCTGATCGCGCACTGGGAGGAGAAGAAACCCCTGCATTTCCCGAATTATGCGGCGGGATCAGCCGGCCCCGCGGTGGCCGATGAGCTGATCGCGCGGGCAGGAGCGGTGTGGCGGAAGATCGGATGACGGAGAACGGTGAACGGAGCTATTGCGCGGGCGCCAGCTTTTTGGTCCAGAGCGCGGTGAACTGCCGCTCGAGCGCCACCACCTTCGGCGCATCGTTGATGGCAATGTAGGGTTGCGTCGGGTGCAGCGTGGCGTAGTTCTGGTGGTACGCCTCGGCGGTGAAGAACGCCTTGAGCGGACTCACTTCCGTCACGATCGGCCGCTTGAAGACCTTCTCCTTCGTCAGCTGGGCGATATAGGCCTTGGCTACGGTCTGCTGATCAGCACTGGTGAAAAAGATGGCCGAGCGGTACTGGGTGCCTTGATCGGCGCCCTGCCGGTTGAGTTCGGTGGGGTCGTGCACCACTGAGAAGAACACCTTGAGCAGCTGGCCATAAGTAACCAGCGATGGATCGAAGATCACCCGCACCGATTCGGCGTGACCGGTACTGCCGGTGCTCACCTCTTCGTAGGACGGCCCGCGGGTCTTCCCGCCGGCATACCCCGACGTGGCAACGAGCACGCCCTTCACATGCTGGAAAACCGCCTGGACGCCCCAGAAGCAGCCGCCGGCGAAGACCGCCGTGTCGGCGCGGGCCGCGGTGGCCAGCGGCGCATCGTGGGAGGGATCGGGGAGGGCGTCGGTCGCCTGCGCGCGCTGGCAGCCCAGCACGGCGAGCGCCGTGAGCAGGGCGACGAAGCGGAAGCGGATTGGCGTGCGAGCGGATGGCATGGACGGCTCTCCTGTCGGTCGCGGGACTGCGTGGTCATCAATTGCTATACGCTCGATCGCCGAAATTGGATCCCGGAGCTCAGCCAAGCCACTCCCGCATGATCGGGTAGAGATCGACGGTGCGGAGGGGACGATCGGGCAAAGGCCGATTGCACCAGGCCGGTACCAGCATGTGCGGCGCGATGAGGGAACCATGCCCCGATTTGTGCTCCGGCATCTCCCAGCGGTCGCGGAAGTCCCAGCCCTCGGCCGCGGCGATCACCAGGTCGCCGGCCCGGGGCGAGGCAAATTGATCGATCAGCGACCCGGCGGCATCGGGGAAGGGCCCTTCGATGCTTCGCGCCAGGAAGTCCTCGTCAGGGGCAGTGAGTGCCCCACCCAGCGCAAGCGGGTCGCCGCTGCGGGGAGTGTATTCCAGCACACCGTCGCGGGCGGAGAGGTCTGCTTCGCCGGCGCGGGAGGCCACGCGCAGGCCGCCTTCGCCATTTTCGGCCGCCATGAGGGCGATCGCCGGCGTCTCCAGCAGCGCGCCGATCAGGTCGTGCCCGGTACCGAAGGTTGCGGGTTGACGCAGTGCGTCCCAGGTGAGGCGGTGCGTACGTGGCACGCCGGGGTTGAGATAGATCGCCGCCGAGGCGTTCCCCGCGACCATCACGGCAACACGTGGATTCCTGGTCCACAGGACGGGGTGCGCCAGTGTCGTCACCCCCTGGGCGCGGAACCACGGCGCGAGGTCGAAGTGGTGATCCATGCGTGACGCGCCATGGTCACTCACCATCAGGATGAGCGTGTCGTCGAGCGCGCCATGCTGTGCCAGCCGCGCGGTCAGCTGCCCGATGGTGCGATCCACGCCGGCCAGTGCGCGACATACCGACTCGGCCGCAGGATCGGTGCAGTGGGTATAGCCGTCGACCGCGGGGAATTGCGCGAAGACGAATCGCCACGGTTCGTCGGCCGATTGCAACAACCGCTCAGCCACGCGATCGTCGCCGGGCTGGTACCACTTGGTGTAGTGGGAGACGGTGCCCCAGAACTTGCGCGCGCCCTGGATCGGATCGCGTTCGGGGGTGAGGCCGCGAGTGATCATGCTGAAGAGCGCGAGGCTCTCGGGAATGTCCTCGAAGATGGTGCGCACGTCGCTCGCCATGTCGCGGTCGACATGGCCCGCCTGCCAGCCACAATAGCTGCGGACCGCGTCACGATCGTGCCACCACCGTCCCGCGTATGCCGCACGATCGAGCCAGCGAATCGACGGCACGTTGCAGCGGCCCGGCAATTCGCCAGTGAGAAACGGGAGGTAGGCCACCGTGGTCGACGAAGGGAAGGCGGTTACTGCGCGAGTACGGCTTCCGGTTGTCGTAAGGCGCGCCAGGTTCGGCAGCCGGCCAGCGGCGAGCTCCGCTTCGGCGACATCGGGTCGGAGGCCGTCCACCAGGATGAGAATGACGCGCTTCACGCCCGAATGACTCCACGGAATGCGAGTGGAGGTGTGGGGACGCGAGATGGCAGCCGGCCTGCGCGCACGGGGTTCATGCCGCGATGGGGAGCGTGAATCGGAAGGCGCTCCCCTCGCCCACCGCCGTCTCCACCCAGATGCGGCCGCCATGTGCCGTGACGATGCCGCGGGCGATCGCCAGCCCCAGCCCCGAGGCATGGGTCAGGCTCTTGCCGCGCGCATACCAGAAGCGGTCGAAGAGGTGCGGCACATGCTCGGCCGGGATGCCAGCGCCGGTATCCGCCACGGTGAATTCCACCATGTTGCCCTGCACGATGGCGGTGAGGGTGACCTGGCCGCCGTCGTGGGTGTATTTCAGGGCGTTGTCCACCAAGTTGGCCAGCACTTGCATGATGCGGGAGCGGTCGGCCTCGACCTGGGGGAGTTGGCCCGGGATTTCACCGCGGAGTTGCTTGGACCCCTCGCGCGCCCGTGCCGCAAACATCTCCACCGTGGCGTGGATGATCGGTTCCACCGACTCAGCCTCCGGTTGCACCCTGAGCTTGCCCGCCTCGATCGTGGCGACATCGACCAGATCCTGCATCAGGCGCCGCATCCACTCGGCCGACTCGCCGATGGTGCTGAGCAGCAGCTCCTGTTCCTCCCGGCTGGACGGCGGGTTCCGGAGGAGGGAATGCACGCACATGGTGATGGCGTTGGCGGGATTCCGGAGATCATGCGAGACGATCGCCAGGATTTCGTCGCGTGCCATGGTCGCCCGGCGTTCGGCGCGGAAGTGCACCGCATTGTCAATCGCGAGCGCCACGCGAAAGCCGACGGCGCGGGCGAGGTCGAGATCGGCCTCGTCCATCGGCAGGCGACCCGGACCGCGAATGATGGTGAGCGCCCCGAAGACCGTGTCCCGCGCGAGCAGCGGCACGATCAGGAGGGACCGCACGCCCAGCACGCTGGCGCTCGTGAGCGCATCGGCAGTGTCCGAATGCGCCTCCAGCCAGCCCTCATCCACCGCAGGCAGCAGGAGAGGCGTTCCCGTCCGCAAGACATCGATCACTGCCGAGGGAGAGTCCCAGTCCAGGCCGCGTTCCTCCATCAACCGCAGCACCATGTCGCTGGCCGGGTCGTGATGGCGACTGGCAACCCGGCGAATGGTGCGGATCTCGCCGAGACTCTGCTCGATTACATCGAGCACGCACCAGTCGCCGAGCTGCGGCACGACCACCGCGGCAGCAACCTCGAGTGTTTCCTCGTATTCGAGCGAGCCGACCAGTCGTGCCCCGGTGACCGACAGCAGATGCTCGTGTTCCTCGCGGCGCTTCTGCTCCGTGGCGTCGCGGAGCACGACGCAGAAGAGCATGCCGGTCGGAGTGGGAAGCTTCGAGATCGAGGCCTCCGCCGGGAACTCCATGCCGTTGCTGCGCTTCCCGGCAACCTCGCGTCGGGCCCCCATGCGCCGGGAACCCTCGCCGGAGGCTGCAAAGCCGGCCACATGGGAGCGATGCGAGCCGATGGCCGAGTCCGGCAGCAGTGTTTCGAGTGGCTTGCCGATGATTTCCGCCGCGGAGTAGCCGAAGATCTCCTCGGCGCCACGGTTGAAGTGGACGATGGTGTGTGTGTCGTCGATGGTGAGGATGGCGTCGGCAGCAATCGCCAAAATCCCGGTGAGCTCTGTCTCGGAAGTGCGCAGGAGTTCCTCGGCCCTGTTGCGCTGGCGCGACTGTCTGGCGATCGACCGCTGGAGGAAGACCGCCACACTGATGGCTACCGCCGCAGCCACGACCAGGCGGAGAAGTTCGGGGGAGAAACTCAGGTCAGGCATGTCAATCCGGGCTGAGGGGGCAGGTGAAGTCTAGTGGAATTGGCTCCTGTCGGGGATATGACGACAACGGAGGAGGAAATCCCCCACGCGGCGGGCCGACTCTCCTGATACTCCCGGTTTGGCGGCGACCCTAGGTTGACGGTTCCTCAACTTCCCCGTGGTGACTCCCGCAATGCCAAAGCACCCGCCGCCCCGGCATGAACCAGCCGCGGTCCCCATGCGATGTTGACGGCCGCCACGGCTGGCATCCGGCGCGGGTTGCTGCGCGTTCCCCTCCTCGCCAAGCTGGTCGGGGCCAACTTCTTGGTGGCCATTGTGGTCTCCGCAGCCTTCGCTCGCTGGCAGGGGCGTGATCTGCTGGTGCTCGGCGGCCTCACCCTCGCGGGCAGCCTGGCCTTCAGCACCCTGCTGGTGCGTATCGCCCTCGGGCCGCTCGACGAACTGGAGACCATGGCCCGCCGGCTCACCGCCGGGGAGCTGGGGCAGCCGCTGGCACCGTCCACCGTGGCAGACGCGCGCTTCATGGAGCTCCGTGAATCGTTCAATCGGCTGCTGCTCCAAGTTGAGCGTGATCGAGCCCGCATCCAGCAGCTCGCACGTCTCAGTCTCGAGTTGCGCGAGGTTGAGCGGGCAAACCTGGCCGACCAGCTCCGCGAGGCGACCGCCCAGGAACTCTCCGCGCTGGCCATGCACCTGTCGGCCGCTTCGTCACAGAACACCGACGCGGCGGTGGGCGGCAATCTCGCCGCCGCTTGGGCGATCACCACGGCGCTCTCGTCGGAAATTGGCGACATGGCCGACTCGGTCTTTCCGGGGCTGATGGGGGAGCTGGGGCTGTCGGCCGCCCTCGAGGCCCTGGCCCGTCGGGTGGAGTCGCGCAGCGGCATCACGGTCACGGTCGATCTGGTGGGCCGGCCCGGGGATCTCCCTCTGGGTCTGGTGAGGATACTTTTCAGGGTGGCCGAGGAGGCCGTGCGCAACGCCGAGGTCCATGCGAGGGCTCACACGCTCAGGCTCACGCTGGAAACCAGTCCCGATGCTATCCAGCTTCGGGTGGAGGATGACGGCGCCGGCTTCGACGCAACCACTGCGGAACAGTCCACGGCAGGAATCGGACTTTTCCGCGCCAAGGAGCTGCTGGCCCACGCCGGGGGACGTCTGCAGGTCACGACGGCACCGGGGCAGGGTGCCACGATCATTGCCGTCGTACCGGTTCCAGAAACGAGGACTCATGCAGGATGACATGATTCGGGTAGTGCTGGCCGACGACCACGCGGTGGTGCGGGCCGGGCTCAAGGCCGTGCTCGGCACCGCCAAGGACATCCAGGTGATTGGCGAGGTGTCCAACGGCGCCGAGGCCGTCGCCGCCACGGGGCGGCTCGACCCCGATGTGTTGGTGATGGATCTTTCCATGCCGCAGATGGACGGTGTCGAGGCGACCAAACAGCTGATGGCCGCTGGCACCCGGACCAGGATCCTCATCCTGACGATGCATTCTCCTGATGACGCGCTCATTCCCCTGATCGAGCAGGGGGTCGCCGGATTCCTGCAGAAGACCGCCGCCGATCGTGAGCTGGTCGATGCGGTGCGCGCCGTGGCGCACGGCGACACCTATCTTCAGCCGTCAGCGGCCCGCGTGCTGGCTGGTGGGGTGCGCAAGAAGGCGGAGCGCACCGACGAACGCAGCAAGTTTGAGCGACTGACGCCGCGCGAGCGCGACGTCCTCAAGTACGTCGCTCAGGGCTATTCCGCCCCGGAGATCGGCCAGCGCATGTCCATCTCACCCAAGACGGTGGACACCTACAAGCAGCGGATCCAGGAAAAGCTGGGTCTCATGCACCGTTCCGACTATGTCCAGTTTGCCCTGAAGCTCGGGCTCCTCCCGGCGGAATAGCACGGTCGCCCCCGTGCAGCCATCCGCCCCGAACCCCGACGCCCTCCGCGCTTGGTTCCTCGGCCCCCGGGCCGAGAACGCCGATCTTTTCGAACGACTCGCCCTCGAATCGCTGCGCGATCACGTCTTCTGGCGGCGCAACCACCATCCCGAAGACGGCTTCACCATCCATGAGACCGACCGGCGGAAGCCCGGTTACGATGCCGCCGTCGCGCGGCTGACGGAGGAGCTCCTCGGACTGCTCGCGGTGCTCAAGCGCGATGTGCCGTTCTTCAGCGGTCGCTACCTCGGCCACATGCTCGGCGAGCAGACCCTCGCCGCACAGATTGGCTACTTCGCCGCGATGCTGTACAACCCCAACAATGTCGTGTCCGAGGTCTCGCCCGTGACGACGCGGCTCGAACTCGAGGCTGCCGCCCAGCTCGCTGCCATGATCGGCTACGACCCGGCCACCAGCTGGGGACACCTCACCTCGGGTGGAACGATCGCGAATTTCGAGGCGCTCTGGATTGCCCGCGGCGTGCGCTACCTTCCCGTCGCGCTGGCCCTGGCCGCCAGAGAACTCGGCGTGGCGCTGCCGGTAACGACGCTCGCCGGCGAATCCGCCGACATGCGAGAGCTCCCGCTCTGGTCACTGCTCAACTTGAGAGCGAACGCCACCCTCGACGCGCATCGGGCGCTCTTCTCCCTCGCTCCACGCGCAGCGGTTGCGGCGGCGCTCGATGAACACTCGCTCTCGGCGATCGGCTATCAGGACTACACCCTGCGACTCGCCGAGTCCTACGCCGATCCACTCCCGGCCGGTGTCGTGCTGGTGCCCGCGACGGCGCACTACTCCTGGGAGAAGGTCGTTCGTGCGCTGGGCATCGGGGCACGTCGCATGGTGGCCGTGCCGGTGGATGCCGCCTGTCGCATGGATCCCGAGGCGCTCTGGCGCACGCTCGAGGAGTGTGCCGCGAGCCGACGGCCCGTGATTGCACTCATCGGCGTCTGCGGCACCACCGAGGAAGGGGCGGTCGACCGACTCGACCTGATCGCCGACCTGCGTGTCCGCGCGGAAGAGGAGCTGGGCCTCACCTTCCATCTGCACGCCGATGCCTGCTTCGGCGGGTATGCCGCGGCGATCACCCGCGGGGCCGACGGGCGGCGGCTCACCGCCCACGAGATTCGTCTGGCGCGCAGCTCGGCATGGCCGAGTGATGCCTGGGTTGCGTCGATCTCGGCCCTGTCGCGCGCCGACTCCGTCACGATTGATCCCCACAAGCTTGGCTATGTCCCGTATCCCGCCGGCGCCCTGCTGCTGCAGGACAAGCGTTCGCGGGAACTGGTCTCGCTCGAACCACCCTACCTCAAGCCCAGCGAAGACGAGGCAAGCGTCGAGGAACGATTTCTCGGTCGCTGGATCCTGGAGGGCTCGAAGCCGGGCGCGGCGGCGGCTGCGGTCTGGCTTTCGCACCGCGTCGTGCCACTCGACGAGCGAGGCTATGGGTTGTTGATCGGCAAGACCATCGACGGGGCGCACCTGCTGCATCGCGAGCTCGGCGGGGCAGGGCTGCACCCCTTTCATGCGGTGCGGCTCCCGACACCGGACTTGAACGTGGTCAACTGGGTGATGGCGCATCCATCGGTGATCACACTCGAGGCAATCAACAGGTTGAACGAAGGGATCTACGCCCAGCTCAGCCCGGCCGCCAGCGATGCGCCCTACTTCATCACCCGCACCCAGCTGACATCACCTTCGCACGATGGGGTGGTGGTGCCGCTGCTCGCGGCGCTCGGCGTCGAACACGCCGACTGGGTGAAGTCGGGAATGGTGGTCCTGCGCGTGACGGTGATGGATCCCTTCTTCGGGGAGGGCCCGCCAACTCCCGATCACTTGCACGGTTTCATTGTGGCGCTCCGCAGCACGGCGACCAAAGTCCTCGCCACGGTCGGGTCGCGGTGAGCGAGCTGCCGGGTTGGGAATCGCGCGCTGTGGCTGCGTCAGATGTCGCGGCGAGGCTGCGGAGCGGCATGCGCTGCTTCATCCACGGCGCGGCTGCGACGCCGACATCGCTGCTCCAGGCAATGTGCGACCGCGGTGACCTCGAGAGTGTCACGCTCTACCATCTGCATCTCGAGGGCGAACTTCCCTTTGCCGATCCGGCGCATTCGGATCGCTTCCGATCGGTCTCGCTCTTCACCGGCCCGGGACTGCGCACGCCGATCGCTGAGGGGCGCGCCGACTACCTGCCGGTGTTCCTGTCGGACATTCCCGAGCTCTTCCGGACGCGTGCCATCCCGCTCGACGTCGCGTTGGTGCAGCTTTCGCCACCCGACGCGCACGGTTTCTGCACGCTGGGGACGTCGATCGATGCCGCTCGCGGGGCGGTGGAATCGGCGCCGATTCTGCTCGCGGAAATCAATCGGCGGATGCCACGGACTCATGGAAGCACGTTGGTGCCGCTCGAGCGAGTGGCCGCCTTCACCGTGACCGACCGCCCCCTCCCCGCGCATCCGAGCGAGGCGGGGACGGAGGTGACGCGCCAGATCGGGGAGCTGATCGCCGACCTGATTGACGACGGCGCGACGCTGCAGATGGGGATCGGCGCCATTCCCGACGCCGTGCTCGATCGGCTGGGTGGCAAACATGAACTGGGCGTGCACACCGAAACCTTCTCCGACCGGCTGCTGGATCTGGTAAGGGGTGGTGTCGTCACCAACCGGGAGAAGAAGGTGTTCCCCGGGCAGATCGTCACGTCGTTCGTCACCGGGTCACAACGTCTCTTCGACTTCGTCCACGACAACCCGCTGGTCTCCTTTCATGGCTGCGATCTCACCAACGACACCTCCGTGATCAAGAAAAATCCCCGGGTGACCGCCATCAACTCCGCGCTGCAGGTCGATCTCACCGGACAGGTCTGCGCCGACTCGATCGGGCACCGGATCTACTCAGGCATCGGTGGCCAGATGGACTTCATCCGCGGCGCCGCGGAATCGCCGGGCGGCAAGCCGATCCTGGCCTTTCCCTCGATGGCCGCACACGGCACCATCTCCCGGATCGCGCTCGAACTCACGCCTGGCGCCGGTGTGGTCACCACGCGCGGACATGTGCATTGGATCGTGACCGAATACGGTGCTGTCAACCTGCACGGCAAGACCCTGCGCGAGCGCGCGGACCTGCTCATCGGGATCGCCCATCCGGATGTGCGCTCGGCGCTGCGCCATGAGGTGGCTCGCCTGCGTCATTTTCTGATGCCGGTCTCGTCATGATCGACGGCCAGGATGGCAATGCCCCCGGGGCGCCGGGAATCCCGCCACGCTGGACTTCGAGTGCCAAGAGCGGGATCGGCACCGCCTTGGGCCACGACAGCCAGCTCTGGTTCACGTTGAGCCATGGCGTACTGAACGAGCTGTTCTATCCGCGCATTGATTGCGCCTGCACGCGCGATATGGGGTTGATCGTCAGCAATGGCCGGGATTTTCTCTCCGAGGAGAAGCGGCACGCCACCAGCACCGTCGACACGCTGGCGCCGGGCGTCCCGGTCTACCAGCTCGAGAATCGATGCCTGGAGGGCCGATATCTCATCCAGAAGACCATCGTCACCCACCCGCGGCGTCCCGCCTTGCTGCAGCGCACCCGCTTTACAGCGCTCGTCGGCGCGCGATCGGACTATCAGCTGTATGCGCTGCTGGCTCCCCATCTCGCCAACCATGGCAGCGATAACACGGCGTGGCTTGGCGAGTACAAGGGCACGCCGATGCTTTTTGCCGAACGGGACGGGATTGCGCTGGCGTTTGCCTGTTCGGTCCCCTGGAAGCAGCGCACGGTGGGGTTCGTCGGGGCCTCGGACGGCTGGCAGGATCTCGCCGCACACCACAAGCTGACGATGAGCTACGCGCGCGCCGAGCATGGCAACGTGGCGCTCACCGGTGAAATCGCACTTCCCGATGGTGACGAATGCTTCGAATTGGCGATCGCCTTCGGTACCACGACGGCCGAGGCTGGTCACCATGCGCGCGCCGCTCTGAATGATGGCTTCGATGCCACGGCGGAGCTGTACGCCCAGGCGTGGTCTGACTGGCAGGAGACGCTGCATCCACTCGACCTGCCCACGGCCGCCGGCGTGCGCAATTACTACCGTGTCAGCACCATGGTGCTCCGCGCCCATGCCTCGACCGATTTTGCCGGGGGGATGATCGCTTCCCTCTCGGTGCCGTGGGGTTTCAGCAAGGGCGACAACGATCTGGGTGGCTATCACCTGGTCTGGCCGCGCGACCTGGTGCAATCGGCGGGCGGCTTTCTCGCCGCGGGGGGGCATGCCGGTGGACGCCGGGTGCTTGAATACCTGCAGGGCACCCAGGAGGCAGACGGACACTGGGCCCAGAATATGTGGCTCGATGGCACGCCCTACTGGAATGGCATCCAGATGGATGAGACCGCGCTGCCCATCCTGCTGCTGGACCTTGCCTATCGGCATGAGGCGCTCTCGCAAGCCGAACGATCGCGGTTCTGGCCCATGGTGCGACGGGCGGCGGGTTACATCGTGCGCAACGGGCCGGTCTCCGAACAGGATCGCTGGGAGGAGGATGCCGGTTTCTCCCCCTTCACGGTGAGCGCGCAGATTGCGGCCTTGCTGGTCGCGGCGGAGCTGGCGGAGGCGCACGGTGAAGCGGCCCTCGCTCCCTTCCTGCGCGAAACCGCAGACGCCTGGTGCGCCTCGATCGATCGCTGGATGTACGCGACCGACACGGCCTTGTCGCAGGCATGCGACGTCCCGGGCTATTACGTGCGGATCGCACCGATCGACATCGACGATGGCGTCCCCCAGTTGCAGGAAACCATCGCGGTAAGAAACGTCACGCCTGAGCTCACCGAACGTCAGGCGTGGGAAGTGGTCAGCCCGGATGCCTTCGCGCTGGTCCGCTTCGGCCTGCGCTCGGCCGATGACCCGCGCATCGTCGCCACGGCGAAGGTGATCGACCGCACCCTCCGCACCGACACGCCGGTCGGACCGATGTGGCATCGCTACAGTGGCGATGGCTACGGCGAGCATGCCGACGGGAGTCCGTTCGATGGCACCGGGATCGGTCGCGCGTGGCCGCTGCTGACGGGGGAGCGCGGGCACTTGGCCGTTGCCGCAGGTCGGATGGAGGAGGCGCGTCATCTGCTCGAAACGATGGAGCGCCTCGCCAATGATGGCGGGCTCCTGCCCGAGCAGAGTTGGGATGCGCCGGACATTCCTGCCCGCGAGCTCTACTTTGGCCGACCCTCCGGCTCCGCGATGCCGTTGGTCTGGGCGCACGCCGAGTATCTGAAGCTGCTGCGCTCGCTGCGCGATGGGGCGGTCTTCGACCTGCCGCCGCAGACCGTCCAGCGCTACCTGGTCGAGCGCACCGATTCCCCGCGACGGATCTGGCGCTTTGCCGAGCGGAGCCGGACCCTCCCCGCCGGCAAGCTGCTGCGGATCGGGACCCTGGCTCCGGCCGTGGTGCATTGGAGTGCTGATGGCTGGCAGTCCATCTCCGACAGCTTCACGATCGACAGCGGCCTCGGTGTCCATTACATCGATCTGCCGACGTCACACCTGCCGGTGGGAGCCGCGATCAGCTTTACCTTCCATTGGTCCGACGCGGACCGGTGGGAAGGCACCGACTTCCATGTGGTGGTTGAACCCGCGGACAGCCCGGAGGGCGCATGAAAATTCTCGTCATCGACATCGGCGGCTCACACGTGAAAGCCCTCTGCACCGGAGTGAAACGGCCGCGTCGCTTCGAGTCCGGCACAACCCTGACCCCGGCGATGATGGTGGCCAGCGTCCAGGAGCTCGCCAAGGACTGGTCCTACGAGGCGATCTCTGTGGGCTATCCCGGTCCCGCCCGCGATGGACATCCAACGGTCGAGCCCGCCCATCTCGGCTCCGGCTGGGTCGGCTTCGACTTCACCACTGCCTTCGGCCGGCCGGTGAAACTGGTCAACGATGCCGCCATGCAGGCGCTCGGCGGCTACGACGGTGGGCGCATGCTCTTCCTTGGTCTCGGCACCGGACTCGGCTCGGCGCTGGTGATCGAAGGTCACCTCCACCCGCTCGAACTCGCGCATCTCCCCTACCGGAAGAAGCGGTCCTTCGAGGACTACGTCGGGGAGCGCGGCAGGCTGCGCCTCGGTGAAGAGAAGTGGCGGCGCCGGGTGATCGACGTGGTGGAACGACTCCGCGCTGCGACCCAGGTCGAGCAGGTGCTCCTCGGTGGTGGCAACGCGCAACACCTCCGGGCGCATCTCGACCGACTCCCAGTCGGCACCCGGATCGGTGGCAATGCCGATGCCTTTCGCGGCGGCTTCCGGATGTGGGAGCAGCCTGAGGACGTGGCGAAGGCACCGGCCCGCGGTCGCCGGTCGAGTCGATCGGCTGGCACCAATTGACAGCGCGGATTTCGCGACCATACTCCGGACGAGTTCATACCTTGAGGAGTTCACTCATGAATCGCGTGGTTCGCATCGCGCTGGTTGCCGTATCCGTGGCTGGCCTGTCCTGTGCTCGCAACAGCAGCACCCCCAAGACCACCCCAACCCCAACCGGCACCGGGTCTCCGGCGGTGGTGCCGGCTCGCCCCGCCGCTGCTCCCAACAATCCGGGCGGACCTCCGGGTGGTGGACGGGGCGGTCGTGTGCCGATGACGCCCGAGATGCGCGCCGCCCGTCGCGACTCCATCAATGCGGCTGACGCGATCATCGTCAACAAGCTCATGGCCCAGATTGCGGGTAAGGAAAACGCCAGCAGCCAGGACGTCTGGCAGAACCTCGAGCTGCTCCAGGACACGACCGCCGGCCGCCTCGTCAAGCTCATGGACGAATACAGCCAGGCGATGGGGCGGGGCTGTGATTTCTGCCATGTGGTCGACAAGTGGGCCGATGACAGCAAGGAACACAAGAAGACCACCCGCACCATGATTGCGGTGACCAATGCCATCAACAACGAGCAACTCACCAAGCTGCCCCTCGATCACGGCAGCACACCCAAGATCAGCTGCATGACCTGCCATCGTGGGGCGAACAGCCCGAACCGGCAGATCGTTCCGTGAGCTGAGGGAGCCTTTTGACCGCCACCTGAAACCCGAGGGCGGTTGTGGTGGTATTATCCATGGGGCCCAAGATGGCCAATGCCCGGCTTGGAGTTGCCAGGCGCACTCCAAGCTGACCCGATCAGGAGAATGCGAATGTTGAATCGAGTATACCCGCTGGTAGCCGTGATGGCACTCACCATCGCCGCACCCGTGATGGCGCAGGGCGGCGGGGGAATGGGTGGGATGGCGATGGGTGGCAAGGCCGGCGACCCGACCTCTGCGGTCATGGGAAGCGGCAAGCTGCCGACCGGCTGGAACATGCGGTTCGACCCGGTCCGCGCCGGCCAGACTCCGCATGACATGAAAGAGATCTCCTTCGAGACCATGGGCGACGGCTACCACTTCAAGTCGGGCCCGGCGGCGATCTACTACAAGAGTGGTGATGCCGGGAAGGGGCAGTACTCGGTGAGTGCCACGTTCTCTCAGGCCAAGAGCAGTGAGCACGAGATGTACGGGCTCTTCATTGCCGGCACCAACCTGCAGGACAGTGCGCAGACCTACCTCTACTTCGTCATTCGGCCGTCGGACGGGATGTATCTCGTCAAGAAGCGGGAGAGCAATGCCCGACCGGCTTCTCCCGCCCCCACGATGAGCGCCCTGATTGCCAAGGACGATCCCTCGGACGGGCATGCGACCAACTCGATGACGATCCATGTGGCCGCCGATTCGATCCACTTCCTCGTCAACGGCAAGCTTGTGAAGGGGATGTCCAAGGCCGAGCTCGGCATGGCGAACACCAACGGACAGGTCGGCGTCCGGATCAACCACAACCTGAACCTCCAGGTGACCGGGTACGCCTTCAAGCAGGAGTGACTCCAGCTCGCCCCCGATGCCCGCCGCGCCCCACCCCGTCCGTCGGCGGGGTGGGGCGTCTGGTCTCTGGCGCCGGGCCTGTCAGCTTCCTGTCAGCTTCCGTGCCGTACCTTCAGCGTGCCCGAATTCCCTTCCCGTGACCGAGGTTGCCATGATTCGCCGGTTCGTTCTGCCTGCGGCCCTGCTCGCCGCAGTGACCCTCCTGCATCCCGCCTGCGGCACCGCCCAGACCTTCACGGTCGAGAAGCACAACATCGGCGGCGATGGTGGCCACGACTACATCATGGCGGAGGCCGGCACGGGGCGCGTCTTTGTCTCGCGCGGCACGCACGTCATGGTGGTCGACGGTGCCACTGGCAAGGTCCTTGGTGACATTCCCGACACGCCGCGGATGCACGGCATCGCGGTCGCGCCGAAGTCGAATCACGGCTTCACGACCAATGGCGGCGACTCGACGGTGACGATGTTCGACCTGAAGACCCTGGCGGTGATCCGGAAGATTCCGACCCACACCGGCGGCCTCGACGGCATCATGTACGATGACTTCTCCGACCGGATCGTGCTGACCAATCACAGTCGGCCAGTCGGCACCGTCACCTGGATCGATGCCAAGAGCGGTGACATCGTCGGCACCACTGATCTTGAAAGCACCTCCCCCGAGGGCGCGGCGAGCGATGGCAAGGGACGACTCTTCGTGAACAACGAGGGGACCAGCACCATGCAGGTGGTCGATGAGAAGACGCTCAAGACCACGGCCTCTTGGTCGCTGGCGCCGTGCGACGGCCCCACCGGCATTGCCTACGAGCGCAAGGCCAACCGAGTGTTCTCCGGCTGCAGCGACACATCGGTGGTAGTGGATCCGATGAGCGGCAAGGTGGTGGCGAAGCTTGCCAACGGTGAAGGCGTTGATGCCCTGGGCTACGATCCCACCGAGAAGCTGATCTACATCCCGGCGGGTGGCAGTGGCAATGTGACCGTGGTCCACATGGATTCGCCCGACAAGTACACCGTGATCGCGACGGTGGCGACAGAAAAGGGCGTCAAGACCATTGCGGTGGATCCCGTGACCCACAAGGCCTACGGCTTCGTGCCCGAGTACGGCCCGGCGCCGACGCCGGCGGCCGGCACCACACCACCAGCTGGTGGCCGCGGTGGGCGCATGCCGCGCGGGCCAGTCATCGGAGGGTGGTTCTTCACGATTTCGCATTAAAAGAAGAGAGAAGAGAGAAGAGAGAAACTGCACCACTGTCATCCCGCGCATCGCGCGGGATCTCCAGAATCAGTGGATGCGATGAACCCGGAGATCCCCCGCTACGCGAGGGATGACACTGATGGCTAGTCCAACACTCTTGTCTCTTCTCTCTTCTCTCTTCTCTCTGCTTTAGCCCATCGTCTCCCGTCCCCTCCCATACCAGTCTTTGGTCCCAGTGCACACGCGGCACACCGACAACATCACCGGCACTTCCACCAGCACGCCCACGACCGTCGCGAGCGCCGCACCGGACGTCGGTCCGAAGAGCGTGATGGCGACCGCCACCGCCAGCTCGAAGAAGTTGCTGGCGCCGATCAGCGCCCCAGGCGTGGCCACATTATGGGGCACCCGGAAGCGTCGCATCACGAGGTAGGTCAAGCCGGCATTGAAGTAGACCTGGATCAGGATCGGGATGGCGATGAGCACGACTGCCACCCAGTGGTGCAGGATGTTCTCGGCCTGGAAGGCGAAGATCAGCACCAGGGTCACCAGGAGGGCCACCACGGTGACGGGCTTGAAGCGTGGGAGAAAGCGCGTCTCGAACCACGCCGCCCCCTTGGTGCGGTGCAGCAGCGCGCGACTGGCCCAGCCTGCTACCAGCGGGATGACGATGAATACCACGACCGAGGTCACCAGGACGGTGCGCGGCACGACGACGTTGGCCACACCCAGCAGCAGCATCACGATCGGTGCGAAGAGCACCAGCATGATCAGGTCGTTGATGGCCACCTGGGCCAAGGTATAGGCTGAGTCGCCGTTGGTGAGATAGCTCCAGACAAACACCATCGCGGTGCATGGGGCGGCGGCGAGGATGATCAGCCCGGCGGTATAGCTCTTGGCATCCTCGGGTGAAATCCATGCCGCGAAGGCATGCTGAAGGAAGAACCAGCCCAGCAACGCCATGCTGAACGGCTTGATCAGCCAGTTCACCACCAGCGTGATCAGCAGCCCCTTGGGACGCCTGGTGACACCCGCGACAGCCGAGAACTCGATCTTGAGCATCATGGGATAGATCATCAGCCAGATCAGCACTGCGATCGGGACGTTGACGTGCGATCCTTCGCTGAACTCCCAGTGCGACAACCGCGCCGTGGTTTCCGGCAGGGCACGGCCGAAGCTGATGCCCACCGCCATGCAGAGCAGCACCCAGACGGAGAGGTACCGCTCGAAGATGTCGAGACGACGCGGCGGGTCGTTGGTGACGGTCACGTCACGGCCCCGATGCTGCGCAGCCGTGTCTCGAGCGCCATCCGTTCCAGCGATTCTATCGGCAACGCGAGCATCAGGTCGATCCGGCGGTTGAGCGCCATCCAGGTGTCGCGGAAGGCACGGCGCTTTGCTTCGTCGCTTCCGGTGACGGCCGCCGGATCGGGCATGCCCCAGTGCGCCATGACGGGGTGGCCGGGAAAGATCGGACACGCCTCACGGGCATTGTCGCAGACGGTGATGACCGCGTCCCACTGCTGCCCGACGAGTCCGTCGACGCTGCGCGGCACGTGGCCACTCCAGTCGATCCCCGCTGCGAGCAGCTCCTGAACCGCGAGAGGATTTACCGCTGCTGCGGGGTGTGACCCTGCACTCTCCGCCACGATCCGTCCGCCGCCCTTGGCATTGATCAGCGCCTCTGCCATCTGACTGCGCGCGCTGTTGCCGGTGCAAAGCACCAGGATGCGGAACGGCTGCGTCACGTTGCCGCCGCCACGGGCGGGCAGCAGTCCGGGCCGCAACACGAAGCCGCCGTGGGCTTCCGCGCCCGGATGAACGCCCCCATCACACGACCACCGACCTCGCGCACCACCTCGTCGGTGTCGAGTCCCGATTCCTGGAGGAAGACCGCGGCGTCGGCGAATTCGTAGATGCGCGTCGGCTCGATGCTGGCGTCGGTGAAGCCCTTCTCGGCGAGGATCGTGTCGAACTCCTCCTCCGAGAGTGCACCCGCGACACATCCCACCCAGAGTTCCATGCTCTTGCGCACTGCCTCGGGGAGCTCGCCCCGCACCACGACGTCCGACACCGCGAGCCGTCCGCCCGGTTTCAGCACACGGAATGCCTCGGCCAGCACCTTCCGCTTGTCGGCCGCGAGATTGATCACGCAATTCGAGATGATCACGTCGACCGAGTTGTCGGGGAGCGGAATGTGTTCGATGTCGCCCTTGAGGAACTCGACATTCGTCGCGCCGGCCTTGGCCTGATTCGCCCGCGCGAGGGCGAGCATCTCGTCGGTCATGTCGAGGCCGTACGCCTTGCCCGTGGGCCCCACTCGTTTGGCCGAGAGCAGCACGTCGATGCCGCCACCCGAGCCGAGATCGAGCACCGTCTCGCCTTCCTTGAGCTCGGCGAGCGCGGTGGGATTGCCGCAGCCGAGCGATGCGAGCACGGCGTCCTCGGGGAGGCCCGAGGTCTGGTCGAGAGAGTAGAGATTTGAGGTGATCGGATCACAGTCGCCACCCTTTGCTGAGCCACCGCAGCAGCCCGACTTGGCCCCATCAACCACACGGAGTGCCGCCGCGCCATACTTGTCGCGCACGGTGGCCTTGAT
>JBBRBZ010000014.1:0-38578 GCA_038205305.1 Gemmatimonadales bacterium | reverse complement strand
CCGACGGCCCCCCGCTCCCCCACCCGTTCCGGTGCGTCGCCCCGCCCCGGTGGGGGGGGCGGTTTGGGGGCGCCCGTTGGGGCCCCCGCTTGCGCCCCCCCACCCGGCGGGGTCCTACCGCTTGCTGAACTGGAACTTCTTGCGGGCGCCCGGCTGGCCGGGCTTCTTCCGTTCCACCGCACGCGGATCACGCGTGAGGAGGCCCGCCGTGCGCAGCTTGGCGCGGTGCATCTCGTCGGCCTTGCAGAGCGCGCGGGCGATGGCATGGCGCATCGCGCCCGCCTGGCCACTCACGCCGCCGCCGTCCACATGTGCCTTCACGTCGAACGAGCCGAGCGTATCGGTCGCGGTGAACGACTGCTGGATGTGCTGCACCAGCGACGGGCGCGGGAAGTAGTCACCGAGCGTGCGCCCGTTGACATCCCACTTGCCGGTGCCCGGCGTGAGGTAGACGCGCGCCACGCTTGTCTTGCGGCGGCCGACGGCCTGCCAGCGGAACTCAGGAACTCCCGACATCAATTCTCCTTCGACTTCGCGACGATCGCGAACGGCTTGGGCAGCTGGGCCTCGTGCGGGTGCTCGGCACCGGCGTAGACCTTCAGCTTGGTGCGCAGCTTCTGCTTGGCGAGCGAGTTCTTCGGCAGCATGCCGAACACGGCCTTCTCGATCACGCGGTCGGGATGCGTATCAAGCAGGTCCTTGGCGACCGTGTGGGTCTCATGACCCATGTAGCCCGTGTGCTTGAAGTAGGTCTTCTGCGAGAGCTTGCGCCCCGTCAGCTTGATCTTCGACGCGTTGACGACGATGACGAAGTCACCACCATCCATGTGCGGCGTGAACGTCGGCTTGTGCTTGCCGCGAATGAGCTGTGCGACCGCGCTGGCCAATCGGCCGAGCGGCACATCACTGGCGTCGACAATGTGCCAGTCGTGAGAAATGTCGGTCGGCTTGGCGGTAAACGTCTTCATGGGCTCCGGGTTTCCTGCACTGGTTGCGAACTTGCCACTTCAAAGACAGACCCGGAAACTAGCGGCTGATAAGGCCTTGCGTCAAGCCAGAGGTCCCAGTTCGATCAGGATCTGCCCCTTCTCCACGGCCTGCCCCGGGACCACTCGGACCGCCGTGACCACCCCGGGGCTCGAGGCCTTGATTTCGTTCTCCATCTTCATTGCCTCCAGCACCAGCAGCCCGGCACCCGCGGCAACCTCTTCCCCAACGGTGACCGGAATTCGGACCACCAATCCTGGCATGGGGGCCTTGATCACGGCCCCGAAGGGCGCCGCCTTCCCCGCCCCGGCCAGCAGCCGGATGTGCCGGCTCCGCTCGTCCTCGATCCCGACTTCCCGGACCGCCCCCCGGTCTACCAGCCGCCAGGCGCCTTCGTGGTAGCCCTCGACCGCGAGGGGGGCGATCCGCCCGTCGAGGGTCAGCCGAATCTCCGGCGACCCGTCCTGGCGCTCCAGGCTGGCCTCCAGGGCTGCCCCATCCACCGAGACCCGCTCGCCGTCGAGCACCACCTCGACGGTTCGCTCCCCGAGGGTTACGAAGTACTTCACCGACGCTCCAGGATGACGAGGGATTCGACATGCGATGTCTGGGGGAATTGATCGAAGGCTTGGACACTCTTGAACCGGTGGCTCCCCGCCAGTCCCACCACGTCCCGGGCGAGAGTGGCCGGATCGCAGGAGATATAGGCGACCTGCTCGGGTCGGGTCGCGGCAATGGCGGCAACCACTTCGGGTGCCATTCCGGTGCGTGGCGGATTGGTGACCACCACCGCGGGGCGGCGCAGCCTGCCGAGCACCTCCTCGACGCGCGCAGCATGGCGCCGGGGACCGACTGGTCCCAACCGCTCGGCCAACATCACCGCCACAGCGTCCGACTCCACGCTTTCCACCGTCGCGCCGCCTTCGACCAACGCTCGCGTCGTCTCCCCGATGCCGGCATAGAGATCCCAGGCATGCAGACCGTTGACCTCCCCGAGCGCCGCAATGGCGGCCAGACGTACCTGGGCACCCACGGCCGGGTTCACCTGCTCGAAGACGGTGGCTGGCCACGGATCCTCGGATCCCGCCATCGCCCGCGGTTGGCCGCCGTCAGGGTGCCACCAGAGGATGGCGTCCATCCCGGCTGAGGTGAGGATCTGGGCCAGCTCTGCCGCGCCGCCCCACGCTGCCGCCTCGGTCGGCGTCCGGACGATGACGTGCAGCTGCCGGTCGCGGTCGCGGCGGAGGACGATCCGCGCAGGCCCCGATGGCACGGCGTGCCGGGCGCCCGAAACCACCCGGAAGAGCGCCTGCAGGTCCGGTTCAGCGAGCAGACAGTGGTGGACATCAAAGACGGTCTCTGCCTCCCCGAGACGGTGGTAACCGAGGTGGTCGTCCTTGAGCGCGAAGGTGACCTTGGCGCGATAGCCCAATTCCGCCGGCGCGGGCATCACCGTCGGATCGTCAACCTGGAGTCGCCCAATCCGTCGCAGCGCGTCCCCGATGATCCGTCCCTTCGCCGCTCGCTGCGCCGCAGCTCCGAGGTGCATCAACTGGCAGCTACCGCAGCGGTCCGCGATGTAGTGCGGGCAGGGTGGCACCACGCGATCGGGACCTGGCTGGAGCACGCTCTCGATCTCGGCCCGAGCGTATCGCTTGAAGAGGCGGAGATCCCGCAGGCGCAGGCGATCGCCTGGTGCCGCACGCGGAACGAAGACGGTCCGTCCATCAGGCAGGGTGGCGACGCCATCGCCACCGGCTGCCATGCCGCGGACCGTCACCTCGATGGGACCTGCGCTCACCGGAGTCCGTCGCGTCGCGCGGCATCGAGCCAGCGACTGTCTGATGCCGCCGGGCCGCCCGCCGCTTCACGACTCGTCTGGCGAGGTTGCCGAGTCCGGCGCCGCCCTTCCTCGAGCAGCGCGGCCGTCACGGCCAGCCGTCGGACCGTCTCCTCATCCATCTCGGGGGTGAGCAGGTCCGCTCGTCGTTCGAGGAACTGGATGTCGATGGCGCCGGCAATGAAGTCGGGATCGCGGAAGAGGCGCCGATGGAAGGGGACATTGGTTGCCACGCCCACCACCACCAATTCGTCGAGCGCACGACGCATCGTCTCGATGGCCCGAATGCGCGTCGGCGCGCGGACGATCAGCTTGGCCAGCATCGAGTCGTAGTACAGGGTGACTTCGCTGCCCGTTTCCACGCCACTTTCCCAGCGCACACCAGGACCTGCAGGGGCGCGGAGCCACTTGATCGTGCCGGAGCTCGGCAGCAGGCCGTTGGCCGGATCCTCGCTGGTGATGCGACATTCGATCGACCAACCGCGCGGCATGAGTGGAGCGGTGTGGACCGTCATCGGCAAGCCGCGCGCAATGCGCAGCTGCTCGCGCACGAGGTCCACGGCATAGACCTCTTCGGTCACCGGGTGTTCCACTTGGATGCGGGTGTTCATCTCGAGGAAGAAGAACTCGCCATCCGCTCCCAGCAGGAACTCGCATGTCCCGGCGCCCCGATAGCCGACCGCCTTCGCCGCAGCCACCGCCGCGGCTCCCATGCGCTGGCGCAACTCGGACGTCACCGCAACAGAAGGGGCTTCCTCCACAAGCTTCTGGTGACGCCGCTGGATCGAGCACTCTCGTTCGCCAAGGTGCAGGGTGCGCTCGGCATCCGCGAGGATCTGGATCTCGACGTGACGCGGACGCTCGATGTACTTCTCGAGGTAGACGCTGCCATCGCCGAAGGACTTGAGTGCCTCACTCGACGCCCCCTGCAGCGCCCCGGCCAGGTCGGCCTGGTGCCGCACCACGCGCATCCCTTTCCCGCCACCGCCAGCCGCCGCCTTCACCAGCACGGGGAAACCGATCTCCCCGGCCAAGGCGAGTGCAACAGCAGGATCGGTGATGGCCGCAACGGCACCCGGGACGATCGGCACACCCGCCGCCTGCATCAACCGGCGGGCGGCGGTCTTGTCGCCCATCGCCGAGATGGCGCTGGACGGCGGGCCGACGAAGACCAGTCCCGCGTCCTCGACCGCCTTCGCGAACTCGGCACGCTCCGAGAGAAAGCCGTATCCCGGATGGATGGCCTGCGCCCCGCTCGCGCGCGCCGCATCGAGCAACGCGTCGATGCGGAGGTAGCTCTGGGCCGGCGCTGCAGGGCCAATGGCGATCGCAGCATCAGCAGCGCGGACAAACGGTGCGTGTCGATCCGCCTCGGAATAGACGGCGACTGCCTCGAGTCCTTCATCATGACACGCGCGGATGATCCGCAGCGCAATCTCGCCTCGGTTGGCCACGAGGACGCGCGTGATGGTGGGTTGGATCATTGCTGGCAAGCGGGGATGGTCGGCAGTCCCTGTGCGTCCGGCCTGGCGAAGAGCGAGGTGCACAGCACCCGGTTCCGCTGCGCCGCCGTGTCGTAGAGGTCGCGAATCGGGATCCCCCAGACGGAACTGGTGAGTCCAATGCGGGCAAGTTGGAAGACGGAGATCGGCGTTTCGTTGTCGGCGTCACTCAGTCGCCCAGCCACGAGGGCAATCCGCATCGGGTGCCAATCGAGCGGACCCACGGCGAGAGCACCCAGAGTCGGCGAGAGACAGATCGGTCGCTTCGCCCCGGCACTCACCAAGGCGCTTGCGAGGTCCTTGCTCGAGTCGACGCCGATGGCACGCGCCATCTGTCCGCGATATCGGAGATCGGAGCCGTAGAGATCGGGTCGGATCAGCACCAGATCGGGCCGGACTCCCCCAAGCAGCCGGTTGCCCCAGGTGGAGGAGGTCTCGATCAGGCTACCGGTGACGAGCACGCCATTGTTTGGACACGATGCGAGCAGGTTCCTTCCGAATTCGCGAAGCACCGGCAGCAGCGGTAGATCCTCAGCGGCAATGGCGACCGAGGTGCCGCGCTCCCACCCCACTTCTTCGATTCGGTTGGTGGCACGCTCCACCTCAATCATCACCCGGAAGACCTCGCTGGAATCGATGACCCGCTGCTGCGCCTGTTCCACCGTCTGAGTGGCGAAGTCGAGCAGGATCGGGCCCGAAGCGCCCGGGTGTCCCCGGTCATGCCACTGGCGCGCCTCGCCAAGGTAAATGCGGCCAAGAAAGAGCCAGGCCTGACCGTCGGTTGGGTGTGCGGCCACATGTCGGTTGAGGAGCAGTTCGGCGTCCTCGACTCGGCCCGCGCGGACGAGCGCCTCCGCCCGCGCGATCGGATTGGCGACTGTCGTTTCCTGTGCAGTCGCTCGCCCTGCGGCCACGCCGAGCAACAATCCGGCAATCAGCAGCGAGACCTGACGGCGGTGATTCTTCACAGGGGCATGCATCCGTGTTTCTTGCGTGGATTGGTGTCGCGCTTGGTCCTGAGCGTATCGAGCGCATCAATCAACCGAGGGCGGGTGTCCCGCGGATCGATGACATCATCAATGTATCCTCTCGCGGCGGCCTGATAGGGCGTCGCGAAGGCGGCCGAGTAGGCGTCGGTTCGGCTGGCGGCCTCGGCGGCAGGATCGGCGGCCTTGGCAATCTCGTCCTTGTACAGGATCTCCACGGCACCCTTGGCGCCCATCACCGCGATCTCAGCGGTCGGCCAGGCGAGGTTCAAATCGCCGCGGATATGCTTCGAGCTCATGACATCATAGGCACCGCCGTAGGCCTTGCGGGTGATCACGGTCACCTTGGGCACGGTCGCCTCGCAGTAGGCATAGAGGAGCTTGGCACCATGCCGGATGATCCCACCGTGCTCTTGTGCGACCCCCGGAAGGAAGCCGGGGACGTCCACAAAGGTGACGATGGGAATGTTGAAGGCATCACAGAAGCGGATGAACCGCGCGGCCTTCACCGACGCATTGATGTCGAGCACGCCGGCCAGCACGGCCGGCTGGTTGGCGACGATGCCGACCGAACGTCCGCCGAGCCGGGCGAAGGCCGTCAGGATGTTCCCGGCAAAAGCAGGCATAATCTCGAAGTAGTCGCCATCGTCCACAACGCGACGCAACACATCATGCATGTCATAGGGTTTGCTGGCCAGATCAGGAATGACCTCGAGCAGCTGCTCGTCCCGTCGATCGGCCGGGTCGCTCGCCGTCACGCTCGGCGGGTCGTCCACATTGTTGGACGGCAGGTACGTCAGCAGCGTGCGGATGCCGAGGAGACACTCCGGCTCCGTCGCGAAGACCTGATGGGCCACTCCGGATGTCTCGGCGTGTACGTCAGCACCACCCAGCGCGTCGAAGGTCACTTCCTCGTGGGTCACCGTCTTCACCACGTTCGGGCCTGTCACGAACATGTAGCTCACGCCGCGCACCATGAAGACGAAATCGGTGATCGCCGGTGAGTACACTGCGCCGCCGGCACACGGTCCGAGGATGGCGGAAATCTGGGGCACCACTCCGGAGGCAAGCGTGTTGCGGAGGAAGATGTCGGCGTAGCCGCCAAGTGACGCGACACCTTCCTGAATCCTGGCGCCGCCGGAATCATTGAGCCCGATCACCGGTGCCCCGTTGCGCACCGCGAGTTCCATCACCTTGCAGATTTTTTCGGCGTGGGTCTCGGAGAGCGATCCGCCGAAGACGGTGAAGTCCTGCGAGAAGACGTAGACCAGTCGACCATCGATCCTTCCCCACCCTGTCACGACACCGTCGCCGAGTGGACGCAGTGCATCGATGCCGAATTCCGTCGCCCGATGGGTCACGAACCGGTCGAGCTCGACGAAGGAGTCGGGATCGAGGAGCAAGTCGAGCCGCTCACGCGCGGTGAGCTTCCCCTTCTTGTGCTGCTGGGCGATCCGCTCCGGGCCACCGCCGAGCTCGGTGAGGGCTTGGCGGTGGTGGAGGTCGTCCAGTCGCGAGTTGTGGTTGGGCATGCCGGGAATCTATACAGGGGCGGGACGCTTGGTGGTGCCTTCCACCCGGGAACGCGAAAGGCCGGCATCCGAAGAGGAGGCCGGCCCCGCCCCGCCACCTTCCGGCGCGAATGTCCTACTCGGCGAGCTCACCCGAATCGTCATCTTCCTGGGCAGCTGCGGCGGCCTTGGCTTCGGCCTCTGCCTTGGCGGCGGCCACGACTTCCGGAGCCGGAATCCCGTCGGCCGGGTATTCGATGATCGCCACCACCACGCGGTGATGGATCGGATCGACTTCGAGCACCTTGGCGATGACTTCCTGCGTGATCACGACCGCGTCCTCAGGATTCTGGTCCTGACCAATCCCCATCTGCGAGACCGGCGCGAAACCCTCGATGTCGTTGCCGAGGTCGAGGACGATGCCCTTGTCCACCGGCCGAAGCACCTTGGCGCGCATCTCCATGCCGACCGGCAGTGTCTCGCCGATGGTCAGCCACGGATCGTCGGTCGCCTGCTTGAGGCCGAGCGAGATCCGCTTGTTGTCGGAATCAATATTCAGGATCACGACGTCCACCGTGTCACCCTTCTTCACTACTTCCGACGGATGCTGGACGCGCTTGGTCCACGACATGTCGGAGATATGGATCAGGCCGTCGATGCCGGGTTCGATTTCCACGAAGGCGCCGAACGAGGTCAGGTTGCGGACCTTGCCAGTGAGGCGGGTGCCGACCGGGAACTTCAGCGGGAGGATCATCCACGGATCCTGCTCGGTCTGCTTCATGCCGAGCGAGATCTTCTCATCGCTTTCGTCGACCTTGAGCACCACCGCCTCGATGGTCTCACCGATGGAGACGATCTTGGACGGGTGGCGGACGTTGCGGGTCCAACTCATCTCGGAGATATGGACCAGGCCTTCGATGCCCGGCTCCAGTTCCACGAAGGCGCCGTAATTGGTGATCGAGACCACCTTGCCCTGCACACGACCGCCGACCGGGTACTTCTCGGCGACGTTCTGCCACGGGTAGGACTGCAGCTGCTTCATGCCGAGCGAAATGCGCTCGCGCTGCCAGTCGATATCGAGAATCTTGACCTCGACTTCCTTGCCGATCGCGACCAGCTCGCTCGGATGAGAGACGCGGCCGTAGGACATGTCGGTGATATGAAGCAGGCCATCGACGCCGCCGAGATCGATGAATGCGCCGAAGTCGGTGATGTTCTTGACGATGCCCTTCCGCACCTGGCCGACCTCGAGCTCCTTCATCAGGTGCTCGCGCTTGTGCGCCCGCTCGTTCTCGAGGATGACACGGCGCGAGACGACGATGTTGCGCCGACGCTTGTTGAGCTTGATGATCTTGAACTCGTAGGTCTGCCCGAGCAGCTCGTCGATGTTCGGCACCCGGCGGAGGGCGATCTGCGAGCCTGGGAGGAAGGCATCGACTCCCATGAGGTTCACGACGACGCCACCCTTGATCTTCTTCATGAGGGTGCCTTCGACGGGCTGATCCGACTCATGTGCCACGCGGATCTTCTCCCAGACGCGCATGAAGTCGGCCTTCTTCTTGGACAGGACAACGGCCCCTTCCTGATCCTCGAGGTGCTCGAGGAAGACCTCGACCTCATCGCCAACCTGCAAGTTCTGCGGGTCCTTGAACTCGTCCAGCGGGACGGAGCCCTCGGACTTGAAGCCGACATCGAGGATGACGGCATTCTCGGTGATGCGCAGGACCTTCGACTTGACGATCTCACCCTCGACGATCTGGGACATCGTCCCTTCGTAGAGCGCGAGCATGGTTTCGTATTCGGAGTCCGAGTAGTCCTCGTCATAGAGGTCCTGACGGACGCGAAGCATCGGCGTCTTCGACGCCGCGGCGGGTGGTGCCATGAGTTCGGTTTCGGTTTCGGTTTCAGACATGCGGAAGGGGTCCCAACGACTGCGAGTGACCGCGCGAACCGGCAGCGCGGGGTGAGGGTGAGTCCTCGGCCCGGCCCGAGAAGATCTCAGGCCAGCCCGCAAAGATAGGTGAAACTCACGGCGCCGACAAGCCGCGATCCCGCGCCAGATCGATGATCCGCGCGACCTGCGAGGCGAGATCGAGCGCCGTGGTATCCAGCACGATGGCATCGTCGGCAGGCCGGAGTGGGGCCACGGCCCGGGTCGAATCCCGGTGGTCGCGTTCGGCGAGCAGCGCCGTCTCTCGCCACAGTTCCGCCTGCTCCACCATAGTGCCGCGTTGCAAAAGGCGACGCTTCGCCCGAGCCGCCGGGGTCGCGGTCAGAAAGACCTTCAGGGCGGCCTCCGGGAAGACCACGGTCCCGATGTCCCGGCCGTCGACGACAGCTCCCCCTTCCCTCCGGGCCCCGTCCCGCAGCAGGCGGTTGGCCCAATCGCGAATCGCTGGCAGGGCCGAGACGGCGGAGACGTGTGCGGTGACGGCGGCGTCCCGGATCGCCTCGTCGATCGGCTGGCCCGCGGAGCGGACGACCAGGTCGCCGTCGTGGCGTTCCAGGGTAATCGGCAGAGATTCGGCGGCCGCGATGATCCCGGTCGCATCGTCGAGCCCGAAGGTGAGGGCGACCCAGGTGATCGCACGATAGAGCGCCCCGGAATCGACATGCACCAAGCCGAAGTGCCGGGCCACGAGTGCGCCGGTACTGGACTTCCCCGAGGCGGCAGGCCCGTCGATCGCAATGATCATGACCGTCGCCCTGCCGGCTGAAAAAGCGCCGCCAGCCGTTCGGCGAACCCCGGAAAGGAGACCGCCGCACATCCCGGATCGTCGATGCGGATGTCGGACCCTGGCTGGCTGCCGAGCACGGAGAACGCCATCGCAATCCGGTGGTCCCCGAGGGTCACCACGCGTCCGTGGTATGCCCCGAGGCGGCCGGTCACTTCCAGTGCGTCGCCCCGCACCTCCGCGCTGGCCCCGACGGCGTTGAGGTTCTGCGCCATCAGCTGAAGCCGGTCGCTCTCCTTCACCCGCAGCTCGGCCAATCCCTCGAAGCGAGAGGTCCCCTCGGCTCGTGACGCCAAGGCGGCAAGCATGGGGATCTCATCGATGATTCCGGCCGACTCCTCAGCGGACACCACCACTCCCCGGAGGGCTGCGGGACGGGCGACCAGTTCACCGTAGGGCTCCCCGAGGCTCTCCCCCTGGTGCGTTGCATCGACCGTGGCGCCCATCCGAGCCAGGATGGCCAGGAATCCTGTCCGGGTGGGGTTCAATCCGACGTCCGATATCCGAATCTCACCCCGTTTCGCGAGGATCGCGGCGGCGACCAGGAAGATCGCCGAGGAGGGATCGCCGGGGATCCGGGTGGTGAAATGCCCGATCACTCCCGCGGGCTCCAAATGCAACAGATTTCCTCGGCGATGCAGGCGGTAGCCGAAGTGCGCCAGGAGCCGCTCGGTATGGTCCCGCGAGAGCGCTGGCTCGATGAGGTCGACCGTGACGCCTCCAATCGCCCCGGCCAGGAGCAGGGCGCTCTTGATCTGAGCCGAGGCGACCGGAAGGGTCCAGTGGAGCGGGTTCAAGCGGCCGCCCGTCAGTGTCAGGGGCAGGCCGTCCCCGGCACCGGCGACGACCGATGCCCCCATCCGCTGGAGCGGCTCGGTGACCCGGCGCATGGGGCGCCTGCGCAGTGATGCGTCGCCGGAGAGCCGCGCCGCAAAGGGGTGCGCCGCCAGGATTCCGAGCACGAGTCGCGCCGTGGTCCCAGAGTTGCCACAGTGGAGAGTGCTGCGGGGGGCCGTGAGGCGTCGGTGCCCCCGGATTTCGACCTGCTGGCCGGGGCGCAGCGGGGAAATCTCCGCGCCCAGTTGGCGCAGGACGCTCGCGGTGGAACGGGCGTCCAGAGAGGTCAGGGCGCCCGCGACGGTGGACCTCCCCGGGGCGAGCGCGGCGAGCATCAAAGCCCGATGGGTTATGCTCTTGTCCCCGGGCACCTGATGGAGTCCAGAGACGACGGTCGACCGTGACATTTTGGCGGAGGATACTCCGAACGGGGAGAGGAGGGTGAAAATGCCGCAAGTAATCGTATCTTTCCACGGTCTGACGTTCAACCGGTTGCCTGAATCCCTCCCCCCCAGCCCATCCCAGATGGGAGACTCATGACCTCACCGTCCGCCACAGATTGCCCTGACCTCTGGCTCGGACCGATCCTCGTCGAGGCCGGTCTGGCAACGGCCGAACGGCTGGCAGTTGTCTCGGCGGGGCTGCGCGGACGACTCTGGTCGGCGCTGGTACAGGCGGGCGGCGTGACCGATCAGCAGATCCTGACCGTGCTCTCCAGCCGCTTCAAGGTGCCGATTGCGACCCTCACGGAGGCGGACGCGCGCAAGGCCACCGTGCTGCCCGAGGCCGTCGCGAGAAAGCACCATGTGGTGGCGCTGCGTGTCAACGGGCGCGCAATCCACATCGCCACGAGTGACCCGCGGGACATGGCGGCCGAACAGGCGATCGCGTTCATCACCGAACGGGAAGTGCATTTCGAAGTGGCCACGCCGCAGGGCATCACGGATCGCCTGGACGACTTGTATCGCCCGGAAAACGCAATCAACCGGCTGCTCCAGGGGTTGGCCCCGTCCAACGTCAGTGTCGATGCCGAGCTGGAAGCGGAGGAACGTGATCCTGCGCTGGACGCCCCGATGTCGAAGCTGGTCGACGCGATGATCGCCGACGCGGTACGCGCCGGCGCCAGCGACATCCACTCGGAGATCGATGGCGCGCATCTGGCCGTCCGCTATCGCGTCGACGGCATTCTCCGCGAAGTGATGCGGCTCCCCGAATCCGCCGGACCCTCGTTGATCCGCCGAGTGAAGATCATCGCCGGGCTTGACGTGACCAACTCGATGACGCCACAAGATGGCCGCAGTTCTGCGCGAGTGGACGGCATCCAGATCGACCTTCGCGTGGCAACGGCACCGGTGGCACGCCGCGGCGAGAAGCTGGTCATCCGGATTCTCAACAAGTCGAACTTGCGAGCGTCGGTGGCGGATCTTTCCCTGCCACCCGAAGAGGAGGAGGTCCTCCTCCGGATGCTCGGGCACCGTGAGGGCATGGTGCTTGTCACCGGCCCGACGGGTTCCGGCAAGACGACGACGCTCTATGCCGTGCTCAATCACCTCCGGACCGGCAAGGTGAATATCGTCACTGTCGAAGATCCGGTGGAATACGACGTGGACGGCATCTCGCAGATGCAGGTGAACGAGGCCCAGGGCTTCACCTTCGCCACGGCGCTCCGCTCGGTGCTCCGCCAGGATCCCGACATCGTGTTGGTCGGCGAAATTCGCGATGGCGAGACGGCGACGATCGCCATCCAGGCCGGCCTGACCGGACACTTCGTCTTCTCCACGCTGCATACCAATGACGCCGTCTCTGCGGTGGTGCGGCTCCGGGACATGGGCGTGGATTCGTTCAAGATCGGCTCGGTACTCAAGGGGATTCTGGCGCAGCGATTGGTGAGGAGCCTCTGCCAGAATTGCGCCGAGGCAGTACCACCGGAGGAGCTGCCCGCCGATGTGCGTCCGGCTGAAGGCTATGCGGGTGCCTTCACCCCCAAGCGGCCGGTCGGGTGCAAGGTCTGCTCCGGCAGCGGCTACAAGGGCCGGGTTGCGGTCATGGAGCTGCTCCCCGTCGAGGGCAATGTCTCGAAGCTGATCGAGGCGGGTGCGCCAGCCCAGGCAATTCTCGACGCGTCGAAGCCCCATGGCCTGCGGACCCTGTGGGAGAGTGGTCTGATCCGCTTCTGGAATGGCGTGACCTCGTACGAGGAGATCTACCGCGTCCTCGGCGAGATGAAGGATCATGGCGGGAGCGCGACGGCGGCTCAGGCAAGTCCAGCTGCGACAGCTGGCTTCAGCACCCCAATCCCCGCGCGCGGAGACGAGGAGCGGCTGACGGTGCTCCTTGCCGACGACGACCCGCAGATGCGCCGCCTGGTGAAGAGTGTGATGGAGCGCGATGGCTTCCGGGTGCTGGAGGCCGCGGATGGCCTCGATGCCCTGGACGTCGTGAGCCAGAATCACCTGGACCTGGTGATCCTCGATCAGGACATGCCTCGCCTCACGGGACTCGGCGTGCTTGAGGAGTTGCGGGCCCAGTTCGGCACCGCCGGCACGCCGATCATCATGCTGACGGCGCGCACTGATGACACCGAGAGCCAAGCCTTCGAGCTTGGCGCCCAGGACTACCTGACCAAGCCCTTCCAGCCGCGTTCACTTCTGGCGCGCGTGAAGGCAGTACTCAAGCGGAGCGCGATGAGCTGACGATGGCGAATATCCTGATCGTTGAAGACAGCCCCGACAACATGATGCTCTTTCGCACCCTGTTGACGCTCAAGGGCCACCAGATCACCGGACTGCCGGGCGGTGAGGAACTGTTTGCCACGCTCACGGCCGGGCGTCCCGACCTGGTGCTCATGGACATTCAGATGCCGGGCAAGGATGGCTTCACCCTCCTTGCCGAGGTGCGGGCATCAGCATTCAAGGACCTGCGCATCCTTGCCCTCACGGCGCACGCCATGCAGGGGGATCGTGAGCGTGCTCTGCAGGCAGGTTTCGACGGCTATATCACCAAGCCGATCGACATCAAGACCTTTCCGGTGATGGTTGCCGACGCCCTCGAGGGCAGGATGCCGACGGATGCCTGACGGGGGACGGCCGGGCGACGAGGGGCGGCAGCGGTCGGAGCCGATCCCGACCATCGCCATGTCAAAGGAGATGTTGGGCGCCTTTGAAGGCGTCGTCGTCGATGTGCGGGCGAAGGCCACTGCCGCTGGAGCCCCCGCGCCGGTGGCTCCCCTCTCAGGTCGCTGGGTGGTTGCTGCGGGCGCCTCATGGGCCGCGTTGGCTTGGCTGCTGCTCTTCCCGCCGGCCTTCAGTCGACCGGAGCCAAGCCGGACGTTCGTCCCACCAGCGGAACTGCGCGAGGCGTCACTGCGCTATGGCCTGTGGCTGGCAGACCAGCGAGTGCAGGCATTCATCCAGCGGAATGCGCGCGTCCCGTCCCATCTTTCGGAAATCGGCGTGGCGGACCTGCAGCTCGCCATTGAACCGACCGGAGATCGCAGCTATGAGCTGGTTGCCCGCGACAGCTCGATGACCGTCCGACTGAGCAGTGCCATGGCGGCCGACTCGTTTCTCGGATCGGCACTCGCGAGTCTGATGGAAAGTCCGGCCTACCAGCAGGCCGGAACGCCGGGACGAACCACCGCCCGGTGAGGCGAGGCGCTCGCCTCGCCCCGGAAGATGCCACAGCTCCGCGGCCCCGCCGCCAAGACGGTATCGGTCACCACTGCGTTCCAGCTCCCCGCTCCCAGCACCTCGAATCGCACCTTCACATCCGGCGACGGCGTGAATCGCGCGGTATCGGTCCCACCAGTGCGCTCGAGATGCGTCGCGTATCGACCATCGCGGGCGAGCGCATCGTCCTGGGCCTCGGAGAGTCGACCCAGGTCGGAGAGGAGCGCGGACCGCCGGGCGATCGCCGCTCGGCGGCGCGCCACGCCGGAGAGGAGCACGATTGCCAGCAATACGCAGGCAATGGCGGTCGCGAGGATCAACTGAAATTGCCGCGGATGCACTGCGGGCCGCGCCGGCGCCGGCGTCACGAGACCAGTTCCATGCGTTCCTCCCTCGGGTGATGCCATTGGTGCGATGCTCGGGGCGGGACTCGAACCCGCACGGGGTTTCCCCCAAGGGTGTTTAAGACCCCTACGTCTGCCATTCCGCCACCCGAGCTCGGTAGGGAATATGGCATGTGATCCGCCCCGTCGCCGCTCCAGCTACTTTTCCCCCGATGCGTCCAAGACTCCTCCCCGCCCTGCTGGGTTTCCTCCTCACCGCCGAGGCCCTCCCGGCCCAGCTTCCGCTGGTGACCTTCCCGGCCGGGGCGCTTCGCATCTCGTTCGGTGGCGGCTTCTTTCCGGCCGACCGGCAATGGGTTGCCGGCACCCGCCAACCGCTGGGTGGACTGCTCACCAGCGTCAACTTCGATGCGACCCGGACGCCGCTGCTCGCCGACCTGTCACGGCAGCTTTCGGATCTCACCGGTGCGGCCACCGTGCCACTCTCCCTGGGCGGGATCTCGGCAATTGCCGAGCAGGAACGTGGCCTTGGGACGATCGGACTCGGACTCGGCGTGACGTCCCGCATCTCGCTCTTCATGACCGTCCCGTTCGTCATGGTACGCTCGCGATACCAGATGACCTACGACACCACGGGTGCGTCGGTGGGACTCAACCCCGCGCATCCGTCGTTCGGCAATGTCTCGGGCCAGGCGCAGGCCACCGCGTTCTTCACGCAGTTCGACACGGCGCTCGCCACGCTCACGGCCAAGGTCGGTGCCGGGGATTACTCCGGCGATCCCACGACCCTCGCACTCGCGCGGCAGACGTTGACCGACGGGGCCACGCTGCGCTCCGCCCTCTATTCGCTGCTGGTCGATCCGCGCCTCGCGATGCCGGTGCTCCCGACTGCAGCGAGCAGTGAGGGTACGGCGCTCCTCGCGCGGATCAATGCCTTCCGGAATCGATTCGAGAATCAACTGGGCGTGGGTGGATTCACCGACGACCCCGCGCTCCCCCAGGCGCCACTCACCAGCCAGGGATTCGATCAGCTTCTCACCTCGCCCGACGGCTTTGGCAGGGCGGTCGCCGATGATCGTCCCCGCACCGCGCTCGGCGATATCGAGGCCGGTGTTGCCGTGCAATGGCTTCAGCGCGGGACACTCGGGGATCGCTGGCTCTCGGTGTGGACTCGCGGGCTGATGCGCTTCCCCAACGGTTCGCTGCCGCGCTCCACTCAGCTGTTCGACCAGGGGACCGGCGATCGCCAGTTTGATGCGGAATTTTCGGGGATCGTGGAGTTGGGCACAGGCAGTTTTGGCCTGCGCAGTGAACTGACCTACACACACCAATTCGCCCGGGTCATGCCCGGCACCATCGGCCGAAATGACCAGCTGCTTCTCCCGACCTACCGCGCGGCGGCACTCTCGCAGGACCTCGGTGATATCGTGCGGATCACGGCCAGACCGTTCATCCGGATGGCGCCGAATCTCGCGCTCGCCGGCATGGCCTCATACTGGCGCAAGGGACAGGACCACTACGCCTACGCCACAGGGCAGGGCGAGATCGTTGGTGCGGCGTTGACGGAACTGGCAGTGGGAACGGCGGCCGATGCGTTGCAGCTGGGCATCGGACTCAGCTATGTCCATCCCGGTGGCGTGCGCGACAAGGTGCTGACCATGCCGGTCGAGGCGGGACTGTCGATCGAGCGGACGGTAGCCAGCGGCCGAGGCATCGTGGCCTCTCCACTCACCACGCGGATGACGTTCAAGGTCTACAAGTCATTGTTCACGCACTGAGTTCAGCCAGCAGCGCCGCAGCGAGCCGGCGGGCTGCGTCGCCATCTGCGTCACCAAGCATCCGCGCCAACTCGTCTACCCGATCCTCACCATGCAGTACAGCCACGTCACTCGTGGCGAGCCCGAGCCGGGTGGCCTTGGCGATGCGCAGATGGCGGTCGGCACGGGCCGCGATCTGCGGCAGATGGGTGATGACGAGCACCTGATGCCGCTCAGCCGCACGACCAAGGGCCTCGCCCACGCGGGTTCCGACTTCACCACCAATCCCTTGGTCCACCTCGTCGAACACCAGTGTCGGGACGGCATCATGCCTGGCGAGCACGACCTTGAGCGCAAGCATCAGCCGTGAGAGCTCACCACCGGACACCACCTTGGCCAGCGATCGTGGTTCCATTCCCTGATTCAACCGCACGACGAAGCGCACCTGTTCCGCGCCGTCGGGGCCGACCGCCGGGAGCGGCTCCAGCGCCGCCGTGAACTCGCCACCGGCGAGGCCAAGCTTCGGAAGGAGTCGAGACACTTCGCGCGCGAGACGAGCCGCTCCCTTTTCGCGCCGCTCGGTGAGCACCCTTGCGAGGGCGCCGAGCGCGCGCTCGGCACCGACGATGCTGGAGGCGAGTTGCCGCAGATCGAGGTCGGCGTGGTCGAGCAGGTCAAGCTCGGCGTGTGCCGCATCGCGCACTTGCAGCACCTCGGCCAGCGTCGCGCCGTGCTTCCGCTTCAGCCCCTCAAGGCGATCACGGCGTCCCTCGACCTGGGCGAGTCGTTCCGGATCTTCTGCCAATCCATCTGCGTAGCTACCTGCAATCCTGGCGAGTTCATCGAGTTGGGCGAAGGCGGCGTCGAGCAGTTCACGCCAGGAGCTGGACTCGGGATCGAGTCGTTCCAGTGCATGCAGCGCCCGTTCCGCCCGGGCGATCGCAGCGCGCGCGCCGCTCTCCTCATCATCCACCGCACCGACGATGTTGCGAGCCTGCGCCGCGAGTGTCCCGGCCTGCGCGAGCCGGATGGACTCGAGATCAAGGGAATCATCTTCACCCGGTCGCAAGCGGGCCGCATCGATTTCTTCCACCACGAAACGAAGCCAGTCCGCGCGGCGGCGGGCCTCGTCCCGGCGCGCCAGAATCTCCTCTTCCTCGAACCGCAGGGTGGCGAGGGCCAGATGCGCGGCGCGCACCTGCTCCAAATCGGCGGCGGCATCAGCGTAGGCGTCGAGCAGGTCCCGCTGCATTCTGGCATCGAGCAGTTGGATGGTCTGGTGCTGGCCATGCAGGTCCACGAGTGCCTCACCGATCGCGGCGAGAACACCGATCGTGGTGGGGGAGCCGTTGATCCACGCGCGAGAGCGCCCTTCGGCGGTGATGTCGCGCCGGATGACGAGCGACTCGTCGACATCGAGCCCGCATTCCTCAAGCAGCGCCCTGGCCGCCGGCGGCACGGCATCGAGCACGCCTTCAATCACGGCGCGGTTGGCTCCAGGTCGCACCACCGCGCGATCAGCGCGATCACCAAGGAGGAGCGCCAAGGCGTCCACCAGGAGCGATTTCCCCGCTCCGGTCTCGCCGGTGAGGACGTTCAACCCCGGGCCGAGTTCCAGCATCACCTCGCCAATGGTTGCCAGGTCGCGCACTCGCAGCGAGGTGAGCACTACTGCTCCCGGTCGATGAGATCGCCCCAGTGCAACTTCTCGCGGAGGCGACGGAAGAAGCCCGGCTCTCCCAACCGCACCAGGATCACGCGCCACGGGGCGGTGCGCACCTCGATCGCTTCGCCCGGCAGGAGTGTGACACTCTCCTGTCCGTCGAACGAGGCAAGGAGGTCGAGAGTCGTCGGAGCCATCGGTTCGATTCGGATGACCGCATCGGCACGCACCACGATCGGGCGGAGTCCGAGAGAATGGGCGCAAATCGGTGTGAGGATCATCGCATCGAGGTGTGGCACCACGACGGGGCCACCGGCACTCAGAGAGTAGGCGGTCGAACCCGTGGGAGACGACACCACCAGGCCATCGCCGGAGACGGGACCGATCTGCTCCCCGTCAAGGAGCACCTGAAAGCGCACCACACGCGCAACGCCACCCTTGTGCAGCACCACATCGTTGAGTGCGAGATGTTCGGAGAGGACGATGCCGTTGACGGCGTGCCGAGTGGCGAGCAGGGCCGCACGTGGCGAGACTCGGTGTGTTCCGTCAGCGAAGGCGGTAAGCGCGGCCGTGACACCGTCGCGATCGACGGAGGTGAGAAAGCCGACCCTGCCGAAATTGACTCCCAGGATGGGGACTTCGCGTCCACCGAGGTGGCGAGCCCCCCGCAACAACGTCCCGTCTCCGCCGAAGGTCACCAGCAGGTCGATCGCCGCGGGATCGAGTGGCAGGATCGGCACAGGTGACAAGGCGGCGACGGTGGCATCAGCCGACAGAGTCCAGCCCTTCTGGGAAGCAAGTCGCGCGATGCCCGCGAGGGCCGTCTGCAGCGCCGGGTAGCGCGGGTTGCCGATCAGCCCGATGCGGAGCATGGCCTAGTGGACGGCAGCGGTCGACAGCAGGGTGCGGACACTCGCGGCGATCCCCGTGGCCGTCAGCCCTTCCCGCTCGAGCTGAAGCGCCCGCGGAGCCTGCTCCATCAGGGCGTCGGAGACGCCGAGTGCGACGACCCGGACGTCCGGATGCGATTCCTGCATGCGACGCGCGAGCACGGCGCCGAAGCCATTGACGACACTGCCCTCCTCGACCGTCACCAACAGGCGGCAATTCCGGACCAGTGCTGCCAACATGACCTCGTCCATCGGCTTGATGAATCGGGCATTCACTGCCGCCGCGTCGATTCCTTCCGTCGCAAGCTGTTCCGCAGCGGCGAGTCCGGCCAGTGCCATGGTGCCCACTCCAAGAATCGCGACGCCGTTCCCCTCGCGAAGCATCTCCCAGGTGCCATAGGCGACGGCCGGGACACTCTGGACCGGATTGGGGTCGAACGGCGCCTTGTCACGGGGATAGCGCGTGCAGAATGGCCCGTCGTGCGCCAAGCCGGTGCGCAGCAGGCCCACCAGTTCATCGGCATCCTTCGGGGCGGTCACCGTCATGCCGGGAACCGCCAGCATGTACGGGATGTCGTACAGCCCCATGTGGGTTTGTCCATCTTCGCCCACCACGCCTGCGCGGTCCATGCAGAACAGCACCGGCAGCTTCTGTACCGCGATGTCGTGGATGATGTTGTCATAGGCGCGCTGCAGGAACGAGGAGTAAACAGCGACGACCGGACGAATGCCCTGCGTGGCCAGACCACCGGCGAAGGTGACCGCATGCCCTTCGGCAATGCCGACATCGAAGAAACGTTCCGGGAATCGCTTCTGAAAAATGGAGGTACCGGTCCCGCTCGGCATCGCGGCGGTGATGGCCACGATCCGGTGGTCTTCCTCGGCGAGGGCGGTCAGGCCGTCGCCGAACACCTGCGTCCAGGTCGGTGGTCCACTGGCCTTCTTCCGCGCTTCGCCCGTCTTGGGGTCGTAGGCGGCCAGCCCGTGCCACTTCTCCCGATTCGCCTCGGCGAAGGAAAACCCCTTGCCCTTGGTGGTGAGGATGTGCAGGACACGCGGGCCTTTCATCACCCGGACAAAGGCGAGGGTATCACAGAGCTTGTCGAGATCGTGGCCATCGATCGGACCAAAGTAGCGGAAGCCGAGCTCCTCGAAGAGCATCCCCTCGGAGAAGAGATTCTTGACGGACTCCTCGACGTTCCTGGCGAAGTCGACGACGCCGTCGCCGAACACCCCGCTCAGTCGAATGGTCAGACGCTTGATCCGTTCGCGCAGTCGATCGGTGCGGGGATCGGCCACGATGCCACCGAGCAACTTGGACATCGCGCCGACATTGGGCGAGATGCTCATGCCGTTGTCGTTGACGATCAGGAGAATGTCCCGATCGGAGTGCCCGGCGTTGTTCATCCCCTCGTACGAGAGCCCTGACGTCAGCGCCCCGTCGCCAACCACCGCGACCACCTTGAAGTCATCACCGTTGAGGTCGCGGGCCGTGGCCATGCCGAGCGCGGCCGACATCCCCGTCCCCGCGTGCCCGGCGCCGAACTGGTCATGCTCGCTCTCGCCCCGCCTCAGGAAGCCGGAGATGCCGCCCGTCTGACGCAGGGTGGGAAACACCGCGTTCCGACCGGTCAACAGCTTCCAGGCGTAGGCCTGATGCCCGACGTCCCAGACCACCTTGTCGGTGGGCGAGTCGAATTCGTAGAGCAGGGCGATCGCCAGTTCGACGACGCCGAGAGAGGCACCGATGTGTCCGCCGGTGGTCGAGACACACTCGATGAGGCGATCGCGGATTTCCTGGGCGAGCTGCGGCAGTTGGTCGCGCGACAGCGCCTTGAGGTCGGTGGGACCCTGAATCTTCGCCAAGAGCGACACGGTCACTCCTCCTGAGAACTGGTCAATTTGTCCGAGCTACAATATACCGGGCCAGGGCGACCAGAGACCCGGCCGCCATGCCGGCCCCGCGCAGGCTCTCGATGGCCAGATCCCGATGCGCCTCGGCAGCAGCCACGGCGCCTGCCACCCCCAGAAGGGAGACATATGTGGATTTGGCCAATTCGGCGTCACGGCCCGCCGTCTTGCCCAGCGTCTCCGTGGTGGCGGTGGCATCAAGCACGTCATCGGCCACCTGGAAGGCCAGCCCGATCTCCTCTCCGTAAGCTCTGAGGGCGGTCATCTCGGTAACCCCTGCCCCACCGGCGAGGCCGCCGATCACCACCGCGGCCCGGATGAGCGCGCCCGTCTTGCCCCGGTGCACGGTCCTCAGGCGCTCGAGGTCGAGTCGCCGATTTTCCGCCTCGAGGTCGAGCCATTGCCCGCCCACCATCCCCCGCGCGCCGCCCGCCTCAAAGAGTTCCACGGCGAGTCGGCCGATCATGGCCGGACTGAGTCCCAGGGCGCGCCCCGCGCGGACCAGCTCTTCAGCCGCAACCGGCACGAGCAGATAGCCCACGCGGGTGGCTGTCGCAGGGTCAAAGGCCCGGTGGAGGGTGGCACGCCCCCGGCGCATGTCGTCGTTGTCCATGCAGGGCAAGTCGTCGTGGACCAGGGAATAGGTGTGGACGATTTCCACGGCGGTCGCAAGCCCGGCGACTTCTGGCGCACTCCCGCCAGCGGCTTCATACGCCGCGAGCAGGAGGGCGGGACGAACCCGCTTTCCGGGGGAGCGGAGCGCGTATCCGAACGCCTCCCCGAGCCGCCCCGGCGTCTCCGACATGATCGCTTCGGCGCAGCGCTCGAGCTCCCGATCGACGAGCGCCCGGGCGAGCTCGAGGCTCGCCCGGGCGACGACGATCGACTCGTCACCCATCGATGGGTTCGGTTCGCACCGGCCCACTGCCGTCCGCAGACTCGGAGAGCACTTGGCGCACACGGATTTCGGCGGCATCCAGCTGGCCCTGCGCCGACTTCAGGCGCTTGACGCCTTCCTCGAAGAGTTCGAGGGCCTTGTCGAGGTCCAGGGAGTCGTCCTCCAGGCGGCGGACAATCTCCTCGAGCCGTTTCAGTTCGTCGCCGAGACGCGGGGTGTCGCTCATCGTTCCTCCACTCGTGCGGCGAGATCGCCATCGGAAAGGGTCAGGGTAATAGGTGCACCAACCGTAACGTCGGTGGTGTGGCGAATGACTTTGCCCCCGGCATCGCGCGCCACGGCATAGCCGCGGCCAAGCACGGCTACGGGAGACAACGCATCGAGTTGCGCGGCCAGCCGGGAGACCCCGGCGCGACGCGCAGTCAACATTCGGGTCATCGCCGGCATGAGCTGAAGCCGCCAACGAGCGAGCTGTTCGCGTGGCTTGGTGACGGCCCGGGTGAGGGCCGGTGCGAGACGGGCCCGGGCGTTGAGCAGTCGGCGCTCGGCACCCCGCTGGCGCTCGAGGACGGCGCCCGCCAAGCGATCTCTGGTACGCTCGACTCGCTCACGACGCAACTCCACCAACCGGGTCAAGGCGGTGATCAACGCCGCACGATCACGCGAGACATGACGCTGCACCTCGACGCGGTCCGGCAGCGCGAACTCCGCTGCCTGCGAGGGGGTGGCAGCACGCACGTCTGCGACCAAGTCGGCGAGGGTGATATCCACCTCGTGTCCCACTGCGCAGATCACCGGGACGGCAGAGGCAGCGATCGCCCGACAGACTGCTTCGTCGTTGAAGGCGGCGAGGTCCTCTTTGGCTCCGCCGCCGCGCCCGACAATACAGCAGTCGATCGCGTCGAGTTGGGCGACGATCCGCAGCGCCCGCACCAGTTCAGCCGGAGCGCTCTCGCCCTGCACGGCGCTGTTTACCACGAGGAGTTCGACTGCCGGCCAGCGGCGGCGCGCGACGGTGATGATGTCGTGCAGCGCGGCGCCAGCGATCGAGGTCACCACCGCGATCCGCGCGGCAAATGCGGGAAGGGGTCGCTTGCGCGCGGGATCGAGCAGGCCATCGGCCAGGAGGGCCTGCTTGGTGCGTTCGACGGCCTGGGCCGTCGCGCCGATGCCGGCCGCGGGGAGGATCTGCACCACATTGAAGCGGAGCGAGGTGCGCTCCTCCCAGACATTCGCGGTGCCGAGCGCGAAGACTTCGGTGCCTTCCTCGAGCGGCACCTTGAGGCGCCCGGCAGCGGAACGCCACATGGTGCAGTCCACTTTGGCCATCGGATCGCGCAAGGAGAAATACAGATGGCCGCTGGGATAGCGCTTCACCCCCACGAGTTCACCGCGCACCCAGACCGCGGGAAAATCCTCCTCGACTCGGCGCTTGATGGTCTGCGCGAGGCGCGAGACCGTCCAGGCTTCGTCGAAGGCGCTCACCGCGACTCGGCCACGAGGGTCGCGGCCTGCACAGTGTTCACCAGCAACATCGCGATCGTCATCGGCCCCACACCACCCGGCACCGGCGTGAGTGCTCCCGCCACTTCGCGGACCGCGTCGAACGCCACGTCGCCGGCCAGGCGGTAGCCCTTCGGGCGACTGGCGTCGGCCACTCGCGTGGTGCCGACGTCGATCACCGTCGCGCCAGGACGCACCGCATCGGCGCCAATGAACTCGGCCCTGCCGATCGCCACGATCAGAATGTCCGCCGTCCGGCAGACGGCCGGAAGATCCTTGGTGCGCGAATGGGTGAGGGTCACCGTGGCATCGCCGCCCTTCCCCGGCAGGGAGAGCATGTTCGCCAGCGGCTTGCCGACCAGGTTCGAGCGCCCGACCACCACCACATTCGCCCCACGCGTTTCGATTCCCGATCGAAGGAGAATCTGCTGCACGCCGTACGGTGTGGCGGGACGGAATCCCGTCGGGTCGCCCAGGACCACCTTGCCGACATTCAACGGATGGAAGCCATCGACGTCCTTCGCCGGCGCGATACGGTGCAGCACCCGCTCGGCATGAATCTGCGGCGGCACTGGCAGCTGACAGAGAATGCCGTGGATGCGCGGATCGGCATTCAGGCGGTCGATCACCGCAAGGAGTTCGTCTTCCGTCGTCTCGACCGGAAGGATGATCGTCTCGGAATGCATGCCCGCGTCGAGGCACGCCTTGCCCTTGGAGCGAACGTAGATCTGTGACGCGGGATCTTCCCCGACGAGGACCACGGCCAGCCCCGGCGTCACGCCGCGGGCGCGAAGTGCGGCGACCTGTTCGGCCACTTCGGCACGGATTCCGGCGGCGATCGCCGTTCCATCGATCAGTACAGCACTCATTTGGCAATGTCCGAGACACGAGTTTCGCGAATGACCGTCACCCGAATCTGCCCAGGATACTGGAGCTCGTTCTCGATGCGACGGGCGATGGCTTCCGACAGCGTCTGGGCGGCCCCATCCGACACCTTTTCCGGGACGACGATGACGCGTACCTCCCGGCCGGCCTGGATAACGGTCACCTTCTCCACGCCCTCATAGGCGGCGGCAATTTCCTCAAGCTTGGTAAGGCGCTTCATGTAGCTCTCGAAGGCCTCACGGCGCGCCCCGGGGCGCGAGCCACTGATCGCGTCGGCAGCCTGCACCAGCCACGACTCCATGCTGTCGTGTGGCACGTCGTCGTGGTGCGCCTCGATGCAATTGAGGACTGCCGCTGATTCCCCGTGCCGCCGGCAGACCTCGACGCCCAGCTGCACGTGCGTCCCCTCGTGCTCATGCGTGAGCACCTTGCCGATATCGTGAAGCAGGCCACCACGCCGGGCAAGAGTGACATCCCCTTTGAGCTCGGCCGCCATCATGCCAACCAGCCAGGACACTTCCTTGGAATGCTCGTAGAGGTTCTGTCCGTAGGAGGAGCGGTAGCGCATCCGGCCGATGAGCTTGACCAGTTCGGGGTGCAGTCCGTGCACCCCGAGCTCGTAGGCAGCACGTTCGCCCAGCTCGCCGAGCTCCGCATCGAGTTCCTTGCGCGCCTTGACGACGAGTTCCTCAATGCGACCCGGGTGGATACGCCCATCGACAATGAGGGCGCCGAGGGCTCGACGGGCCACCTCTCGTCGAATGGGGTCAAAGCAGGAGACCACGACGGTATCCGGGGTGTCGTCGATGATGTCATCCACACCGGTCGCCAGCTCGAACGCTCGGATATTCCGGCCCTCGCGACCGATGATGCGTCCCTTCATCTCGTCGTTCGGCAACGTCACCGCAGACACCGTCGTCTCGGCGGTGTGTTCAGAGGCGAGCCGCTGGGTCGTCATCGCGATGATGCGCCGGGCTTCCTTCTCCGCCTCGTTCCGAGCCTTCTCCTTGATCTCACGGGCGAGGGCCGCCGCCTGGGTCCGGGCCTCGCTTTCCACTTGTTGGCGGACTTCGCGGGCGGCCTCCTCGCTGGTCAGCGCCGCCACGCGCTCCAGTCGCCGCTGCACCTCGAGATGCTCCACCTCGACGGCCGCCGCGCGGAGTTCGACCGCCTCGTTCCGCTTGGTCAACTCCCCGCGCCGTTGTTCCACCGCGCGTTCCTCGCCACGCAGACGATCCTGCCGCTCGCCAACCTGCGCCTCACGATCGGCAAGCCGTCGCTCGGCCTTGTCGACTTCCTCGCGACGTTTGGCCGCCTCGCGCGCGGCGTCCTCCTTGAGGGCGAGCGATTCCTCGCGCGCCGCCACGAGCTGCTGCTCCCGCAGGATGGCAACCTCGCGCTCCCCGGCGGTACGCGCCGCGGCCATTTCCGTTTGCGATTGTTCGGTGAGTGCGTGGAGGGAACGGCCGCGCGAAGCCAGAATCCGGCTCCAGAGAAATCCGCCGACCAGCAGGCCCAGCACCGCTCCGCCCACGAGGGCGAGCAGGAGGTTGGTATCCATGGATCTATGTCTCCACTGGCGCTCGAGGCGTCAGTTTGCGTTCAGTCAGTGCCCATGGCCCTGGTGCCGCGCTTGGCGGGCGGAAGCAGGCGGGCGATGTCGTCGGCGAGCGTCGTGATGCGCGCCGCAAGTTCGCTATCTCCTCGTCGGACTCGGAACAACTGGTCGGTGACGGCAAGGCCGGCGAGGATCGCCGCCTTGTGCGCTTCGAGCGTGGGTGACATCGCCCGGATCTGGCGCAGGGCATCGTCGAAGTAGGTGGCAACTTCCCGGGTGTACTCCGGCGGTGCCTCGGAGCGGACCGCCAGCTCCTCGCCGCCCACCGTCACCCGCACCGTCTGCTTGGGCTGGACTGTCATCGACGGGCTCCCGCCTCGATATCCTGCTCGAGGAAGTCGAGGCGTTCCTGGAGGTGCGTGACCATGTCGCGTGCCCGCTCGACCCGCGTGCGAAGCTCCACATTCTCCTGCTCGAGCTCGAGGGCTCGCGCGCGGGAGCCGAGCAGCTCCTGCCCGGGAACCATTCCTTCCTTCCCCTTCAGCTCCTCCAACTCGCTTTCGGCCGCGAGGGAGCGGCGACGCCACCCCGACAGTTCCTCCGTGATGTGCCGGAGGAGCCGCTCGAGTTCGGCAAATGCCTGCGCGTCAGGCGCTGCGTAGGGTGACGTCAAGCTCGCGCTCCAGGGAAGAAAGCAGGCGGCCCACGGCCTGCTCGACTTCGGTATCAGTCAATGTGCGATCGGCGGCCCGGAAGATCAGCCGGACCATGACACTGCGCATTCCGTCCGGCAGGGTGGCCGATCGGAATTCGTCGAGGACGGCCACCGACTCCAGATGATGACGCTGCCCACGCTGGCGCAACATCTCCGTGACCTCGGCCACGGACTTGGCCAGTGGAACCAGCAGTGCCAGATCACGGGGCACCGCAGGGTAGCTCGGCAGCGGTCGGTAGCCGACGGTTTGCGCCGGGGTCAACGACACCACCACTTCCCCGCCGAACAACGGCGCAGCCCATGCCGGCGCATCCGCCTCAAGCGGGCCACAGTGGCCCACCACCACGCCATCGGCGCCCTGAGCCAGCCAGCCGCCCACTTCAACTTGGACCATCGCGCCGGGATGCGCCAGAGCCACCAGCCGCTCGAAGAGAGCTTTGGCATCCCAGCGGTCAAAGCGCGTCGCCTTCCCGCCGTCGGTCCAATGCAGCGGCGCCCGTGCGCCGCTCACCACGAAAGCCGCGTGCAGCGATTCGCTCGGCGCTGCGCCGGGTTGCCGGCGGGCGAACACTGTTCCCACTTCGAACAGTCGGACATCGGCCGTCTGCATCGCCCAGTTGGCCTCAACGGCCCGCACGAGGGCGGGACCGAGCGCGGAACGCAGATAGGCGAGGTCGGCCGAGAGCGGGTTGAGGAGTCTCGGGCCGTGCTCTCCCCCATCGCCCACCAGTGGCAGCAGTTGCACCTCCGAGAGTCCCAACGCCGCCAGGCCCACGCGCACGCGGGCCGATGCGGTCCATGCCGGCGCGTCCGTCAGCTGGCCAGGTCGGAACGGGGCCAGCGCATCGGGGATGTTGGCGTAGCCGTGCAGACGCGCGATCTCCTCGATGAGGTCGATTTCGCTGGTGATGTCGGAGCGCCAGCCCGGGACATCCACGGCGATCCGGCCATCGTCCGGCTTGCTCACCACGGTCGCACCGATGGCGACCAGGTGCTTTTCGAGTTCGCTCCACGGCAGCGACACGCCAAGGATCTGCGCGACGCGCGAAGGCCGGAGGAAGATGCGGGGTGGATGATCGGGCGCCGGGAAACAATCGACCGTCTCACCGTCGAGCATCCCCCCCGCCACGGTGAGCAGGAGCCGGATGCCGCGCCGGAATGCGTCGACGGCTCCCCAGCGATCCACGCCCCGCTCGAACCGATGCGACGCGTCTGTCGAGAGACCGACCGCCGTGCGAGCCGCGCGAACGCGTGCGGCATCAAAGGAGGCGCACTCGAGCAGGATGCTGGTGGTGCCGTCGGTCACTTCGGTGTCGCGTCCGCCCATCACGCCGGCAATCCCGATCACCCGATCGGCGTCGGCGATGACGAGCGTGCCGACAGGCACTGTCCGCACCACACCATCCAGCGTCACGAGACGTTCCCCGGCACTGGCGGCGCGCGCCACGATCGCCGGGCCGTGCAGCGTGTCGGCATCATAGGCGTGCATCGGTTGCCCGAGTTCAAGCATGACATAGTTGGTCGCGTCCACCACGTTGCTGATGGAACGGACACCCACACTGGCCAGCCGATCCCGAAGCCAGTCGGGAGAAGGCCCGACCTTCACGCCGCGGATCACCGCCGCGAGAAACCGGGGGCATCCTTCACGGTCGGTGATCGCGACGCGAACGCCGCCCACCGTCGCCTCGTCGCCGAATCGCGTTGGGGTGGGGAGATCGATGTCACGTTCGGCTTCCAGCGTCGGCAGACGATACGGTACGCCGTAGCTCGCTGCCAATTCGCGCGCGATGCCCTTGTGGGAGAGCAAGTCGCCGCGATTGGGCGTGACGTCGATGATGAAGCGATCGTCGCCGAGCGGCAGAATGTCGAGCAGCGGCGTGCCGGCGGGTGCATCGGTCGTGAGCGTGAGCAGGCCGTCATGGTCGTCGCCGAGCCCGAGTTCCCGCGCGGAGCAGAGCATCCCCTCGCTCGGTTCACCGCGCAGCTTCCGCTTCTCGATGACCATGCCACCAGGCATCGCGGTGCCGAGCCGGGCGAAGGGATACTTGCCGTCCACCATCACGTTGGGCGCACCGCACACCACGTTGTGCATCACGCCGGTGCCATCATCGACCTTGGCCACGCGAAGCTTGTCGGCGTTGGGATGCTGAGCGAGCGCCGTGACCTGCCCCACGACGAACGACCCGAGTTCGGCACCGATGGTTTCGATGGCGTCGACGGGAGCCCCGAGCATGGCGAGCCGTGCCGAAACATCGGCGGCGGCGAGTGGGCGACGGAGGAATGCTTCCAACCAGCGACGGGAGGCATTCATCGGCCGATGTCCCCGAATTGGCCGAGGAACCGCATGTCGCCACCATAGAGCAGGCGGATGTCGGGCAGGCCGTAGCGGAGCATCGTGATCCGGTGCGGTCCCATCCCGAAGGCCCAGCCAGTCCACCGTTCCGGATCCACCCCGGAGACGCGCAGGACGTTCTCGTGCACCATGCCGCAGCCGAGAATCTCCATCCACCCGGTGCCCTTGCACGCCGCACAGCCGCTCCCACCGCAGATCTGGCAAGAGACGTCCATTTCGGCGGAAGGCTCGGTGAACGGGAAGAACGACGGGCGAAACCGCACCTTCACCGCCTCGCCGAAGAAGCGCTCGGCGAAGTGGCGGAGGGTGGCCTTCAGGTCGACGAACGAGACGCCCTCGTCGATCGCCAGTCCCTCAATCTGCGTGAAGGCGGGGGCGTGCGAGGCATCGAAGGGATCGTTCCGGTAGGCCAGCCCGGGAATGACGACGCGGTACGGCGGCGGGCCCGCGCGCATCACCCGCACCTGTACCGGCGACGTGTGCGTCCGCATCAGCATCCGCCCGCCTTCAGAGGTCGCACCACCCTCGGGATCCAGGTAGAGCGTGTCGTGCATGTCCATGGCGGGGTGGTCGGGCGGGAAGTTGAGCGCGTGGAAGTTGCGCTCCTCATTTTCCGCCTCGGGACCGACGGCAACGGCGAAGCCCAGTCCGCGGAAGATCTCGACGATCTCCTCGACGACGAGGGTGACGGGGTGCCGAGTCCCGAGCCATCTCTCGCGACCCGGCATCGACAGATCGATGTGCTGGTCTGCGGCGGCTCGGCCGTCGCGGGCAAGTCCCGCCCGGCGCGAGGCGATGGCCGCCTCGAACTCACCCTTGAGGCGATTCAGGCCGGCCCCGAGGGTGCGCTTCTCCTCGAGGGAACGGTTGGACAGGTCGCGCAGCAGGTGGGTCAGCTCACCCTGCTCACGGCCGAGGATCGCGATCTTCTCCGCCTCGAGAGCGGCCGAGTCCAACTCGGCGAGCCCTGCCAACCGCGCACGCAGCGCGGTGAGGACGGGATGATCCGGCGTCTGGCTCACGACGACTCCCGAGAGGACGGCGGAAATGGTTGTGGGGCCGTCCGCTCAGTGACGGCCGGCCCCACGGGGATGATGAAGGCGGGGCGAAATCAGCCCTGGTGCGCCTTCGCCACCTCGGCGATCTTCGCAAACGCAGCGGCATCATGCACGGCCAAGTCGGCGAGGACCTTGCGGTTGATCTCGACGCCCGCCGCCTTGAGGCCGGCCATCAGGCGCGAATAGCTGATCTCGTTGAGACGAGCCGCTGCGCCGATGCGGGTGATCCACAGCCGCCGGAAATCGCCCTTCTTCTTGCGGCGGTCGCGGAAGGCATAGGCCAGGCCGCGCTCGACGTTTTCCTTGGCGGCCTTGTAGAGCTTGCTCCGCGCGCCAACTCCGCCGCGGGCAGCCGACATGATCTTCTTCTTGCGCGCATGGTGCGCGGGTCCGTTCTTGACTCTTGGCATGGTCTCGCTCCCTTACGCCCGAAGCAGCTTGATGGTCCGCGGGAAATCGGCCGAGCTCACCAGCGCCGACTTGCCCAGCTGATTCTTCCGCTTCGTGGTCTTCTTGGTCAGAATGTGACGCTTGTTGGCCTGGCCGCGCTTGATCTTGCCACTGCCGGTCACAGTGAAGCGCTTCATGGCGGCCCGCTTGGTCTTCTGCTTCGGCATTACGTTCTCCAGTTCCTCAATCCACGCCACACGCCTACTTCGGCGCGAGCACCATGATCATGTTGCGGCCGTCTAGCTTGGCCTCCTGCTCCACCTTGCACACATCCACCAGCGCGGTCGCGATACGATCGAGCACCGCCTTGCCCAGCTCGGTGTGGGCGATCTGCCGGCCACGGAACATCATCGTGACCTTGACCTTGTTGCCCTCGCCGAGGAACTCGCGGGCATGACGGGTCTTGAAGTCGAAATCGTGATCATCGATCCCCGGACGAAACTTCACTTCCTTGAGATGGATCACGTGTTGCTTCTTCTTCGCGGCCCGCGCCGCCTTCGCTTCCTCGAACTTGTACTTGCCGTAGTCCATGATCTTGACCACGGGAGGCCGCGCCATCGGCGCCACCTCGACCAGGTCGAGCCCACGTTCCACTGCGGCCGCCAGAGCTTCCTCGATCGAGAGGACACCCAGCTGCTCACCCTCGGCTGTCACCACTCGAACCGGCGAGATGCGGATCTGCCGGTTCACTCGTACCCGTCGTTCGCGTTCGAAACTGGACAGTGGGCCGTCACCTCGTCAGGAGCCGAAAACACGAACACCCCGCCAGTTGGCGAGGTGTCCGAAGAGGTGCACCGCGAGCCCGGAGGCCCGGATGCTTATGTCTCCCCAGACCCAATCGCCATATCCTCCAGCTCAGGGTGGAGCGGATCTCCCGCTCGCTTGATAGCCACGATTGTAGTCTGGTCCAGCCCCCGTTGCAAGGGGGGCCGTTACGTGCTGAAACAGTCTCAGGCCGCCGGCAGTCGAACCGCGTCCTGCAGCTCGACACCCCGCTCCCCCGCAACCAGCCGGCCACCCACCGTCTCGGCATCATGCTGGAAGACCACCCGCCACCCCTCCCTGGTCGCGCTGGCGTAGAGGGATCGCTTGCTTTCCAGCGTGCGCAGTGGTTCGACGTCGTACCCCATGATCCAGGGGAGCGGCAGGTGATGGGCCGTCGGCACGGTATCACCGGGAAAGAGCAGCGCTTCTCCGTCGCTCTCGATCAGCACCGCCATGTGCCAGGGGATGTGCCCCGGCGTCACGATCGTGCCAACGCCGGGGACCACCGAGTTGGTCAATCCGTCCAGCAACCGGAACCGCCCGGCATCACGCACGGGAAGGAAATTCCTCGGCGTGTAGCTTGCCTGGGTGCGTTCGTTGACCTGCTGCGCCCACTCCAGCTCGTTGCGATGCACCACGTACTCGGCGTTGGGGAAGGCGAGCTGCACCCGGCGCTCGGCATCGTCTGGCGCAATCCAGGTGTCTCCCCCTGCATGATCGAAATGCAGGTGGGTGTTCAGCACCAGTTTCACATCGGCCGGCGTGTGCCCCAGAAGTGCCAGCGAATCCTCGAGCGTGGTGCGGCCGTCGGCGCCGGCATTGTCGAGTCCGTAGATGTCGCGGAACTTCTCGTTCTCCTTGTTCCCCGCCCCAGTGTCCACCAGCAGCAGACCGTCTTCGTGCTCGATCACCAGGCAACGCATGGCGAGTGGAATGCGATTGCGCGCGTCGGCCGCGATGCGCCGCTCCCACAGCGGCTTCGGCACGACTCCGAACATCGCGCCTCCATCAAGTCGCTGGATGCCGCCCTCGATGGCGTGCACCACGAGCCGCCCGACGCGGAAGGTGGTCACCCCGCTCATGCCGCGGCCTCGCCCAATGCTGCCTTGTGCAGCTGTTCCAGATCCGTCAGGGTGCGCGCGCCCCGCTCACGCGCCGCACCGAGGAGCCGCTCCAGCAGCATGGCGGTCACGATCGCATCACCCGCGGCACGGTGCCGCGCAGGAAACTCGAAAGCGAATCGCGCAGCGAGGGCGCCGAGCGAGTACGACGGCTCGTGACGCACGAGGCGTCGGGCGAGGCGCACGGTGCAGAGACGCGGACCATCGAGTTCCAGGTCGCGCGATCGACGCACTTCCGCGCCGACAAAGCCCCAGTCGAAGCGTGCGTTGTGGGCGACGAAAACGCGTCCCGCCAGCGCGGCCAGCACCTGGTCGGCGACATCGTGGAAGGTTGGTTTGTCACGGACCATGTCGTCGCTGATGCCGGTGAGTTCGGTGATCCGACTGGGAATCGGCCGCCCCGGATTGAGGAGCGAATCGAAGACCACTTCACGGCGGGCACCGTGCAGCAGCACCACCGCGATCTCCGTGATGCGATCATCCTCCGCCGCGCGCATGCCGGTGGTCTCCACATCGACCACGGCGAAGGCGCACTCATCGAGCAGCGGCGAGCCTTGCGCCTGAGCGACGAGGGCCCACCGACCATCGGCCTGCTGGCGCACTCGCGGATCGGCGCCGAGCAGCGCGGCAGCGATGCGCTCGGCGACGGCGAGCGGGGCGTTGGGAAGCCCGAGCACCTGGGTCGCCAGCACGTCGGCCGAGAGGGGGCCGTTCGCCAGCAACTCGATCGCGCGTTCGACCAAGGTGCCACTCGGATGGGCGCCGAGGCCGATCATCGCCGGCTCACTTGCTGACCCGGTGATGCAGGGCGTAGGAGAGGGTTTCCAACTCAACTGCCAGGTTCACGTTCTTGACCTCAACGTCGGCGGGGACGTGCAGCTGCACCGCAGCAAAGTTGAGGATAGCGTGGACCCCCGACGCAACCAACCGGTCCACCAGCGCCTGGGCAAAATCGGCTGGGGTGAGCAGGACGGCGATCTCCACGCCCGCGCGGTGGACCACGGCCTCGAGCCGGTCAACATCCTCCACCACCAGCTGGCCCCAGGGCATCCCGATCTTGCCAAGATCGCTGTCCACGACCGCGACAACATCGAAGCCGCTCTCGGCGAAACCAGCATGCTGGCCCAGCGCCCCAGCCAGGCGGCCTGCACCGACGAGGATGACCCGATAGCGCCGATTGAGGCCGAGAATCTCTCGCAGGTGCACCGCCAGTGCGTGGACATCGTAGCCCAGTCCACGCTTGCCGAACGAGCCAAAGAAGGAGAGATCCTTGCGAACCTGCGCCGACGTGGTCCCGGCCCGGTGGGCCAGAATCTCGGAGGAGAGCGTCTCCTCACCCTCCTGGTCGAACTCCTCGAGGAAGCGAAGGTAGATCGCCAGGCGGCGGACGGTGGAGTCGGCGATCTTCCGGGAAGGCATTTGTGAAATGTTTCACGAGGCGGCCACGGAGGCAACTGCACCCCCATGCGGCCTAGCTGCTCAACGCCTCCAGCAGGGCGATGAACTGTTCGGGTGCCAGCCGCTCCGGTCGGATATCGGGATCGAGCGCCGCCCGGCCGAGCACCGCAGTGGCGCCCTCGGCGTCGAGCCCGGTTGCTTCGCGGAGGGCCCGATGAAGGCGCTTGCGCCGGTAGGAGAAGATCGAGGTAACCAGCCGCCGGAAGTCGGGGAAACGGTGCGGTGCGACCAGTGGTACCTCGCGGGGTACCAGATGCAGCACGGCGGAATCCACCTTGGGTGGTGGCACGAAGGCGCCGCGACCGACCGTCATGACACGCCGGCCGTGGGCGACCGCCTGGATGTTGACCGAGAGCGCGCCGTAGGCGTCATCACCCGCCGGTGCGGTGATCCGGTCCGCCACTTCCTGCTGCACAAGGAAGGTCACCGAGGCCGGAAGCGGCGCCGTGAGCGCCTTCTCGAGCAATGGCGAGGTGATGTAGTAGGGGATGTTGCCCACCACCAACCATCGCGCACCAAGGGCCGTCCACGGGGCGACCAGCTCACTCCATTCACTCTCGAGCGCATCGGCATGCACCACGACCAGGTCGCGTCCGGCGAAACGTCGACGCAGCGGCTCGAGCATCCGCTCGTCGCGTTCAATGGCGACGACCACGGCGCCACGGTTGAGCAATGCCTCGGTGAGCCCACCGGGACCGGGGCCGATCTCGAGCACCACATCGCCCGGCCCTGCCCCGGTCGCCTCGGCGATCCGGGCCAACAGGTCGGGCTGCCGGAGAAAATGTTGTCCCAACGATTTCTTCGCGCGCACCGGCTACATCCGAAGGAGCAGCAGGGTGCAATCGTCGCCGGGGATCTCACCAAAATGCGAGACCGCGTCGAAGATCGAACTCACCACGGCATCCGCGCCAAGTCCACGCTCCGCCTCGAGCTGTGCAAGGATCCGTTCCTCACCAAAGCGAGCGCCGTTGACGTCACACTGATCGACCAATCCGTCGGTGAAGAGCACCAGCTGATCGGAGCCGAAGTTCCAGGGAATCGACCGCACCCCGAGTTGGCCGTCGGGGACCAATCCCAGCGGGGGTGACGTCGTGACCAAGCGCTCGACCGCCCCCTCTGCCGGGAGTCGAAAGGCGTACGGGTGACCAGCATTCGAGTAGGTGAGTCGATTGCTGGACCGATCGAGCACGCCATAGAAGAGCGACAGATGCATTTCCGTGCGCTCGAGATCCTCGGAGAGCGACCCGCGCAGCAGCTCCAGCGCCTCGTCTGGCGGTGTGGTGGACCGGGCATGGATACCGAGGGCGGCCATCACCTGCGCGGCGATGAGGGCAGCAGCGAAACCGTGTGACGAGACGTCGCCGAGCATCACACCGACGCGGCCGGGCCCGAGCCTGACGAACGAATACAGATCGCCGCCCAGCGATTCGGCTGGGATGGAACGCACCGCCACCTCGGCCGCACCACGCAGGACGCTTGGTGTCGGCATCAGCTTCACCTGCAGATCGTGGGCCAGCTCGAGTTCCCGGGCGACGCGTTCCTGTTCGCGCTCCCGCGCCACCAGGCGAGCGTTCTCGAGTGCCGCACCGATCTGCGTGGCCACCGCGGCCACGAGCTTGGTTTCCTCCCGGGTGAACTGCCCACCGCCCGCGCGCTCGGCGAGGGCGAGCGTCCCGACCGCGCGAGGCGCCGTTCCCGTGGCGGAGTAGACGATCGGCACCACGATCGCATCGCCATCGACCCAGCCCGGCAGCGGCCCCATCTCGATCCGGCCGGTCTGGAAGGCGCGGGCGATCAGGATGCTGGTGTCGTCGACGGGAACTTCGAACGGGATGCTTTGATTCGGTGGGCCGCTGAGCGCGATGCTGCGGAGCACGCGATCGTCTTCATCGTAGATCCGCAACCCGGCGCGTCGCGCGCCGACCACCGCACTGACTTCACGCAGGATATTGGCGGCGACCTCCTCGACCGCGTGCTTCTGCCCGAGCAATTGCCCGATGGAGTAGAGGAGGTCGATCTCCTCGTAGCGGGCGGCGAGTTCGTTGGTGACCGCGCCCACCGTGCGCTGGGCTTCGAGCAGCGCCTCGATGATCGGCAGTATGCGCCGGCCAATCGCTTCGGCCGTGGCATCAGCGCGTTCGGGACGCACCTCAAGGTAGAGCCCGGGCACGCCCTCGATGGCAAGCCGGGATACCACGGGATGGCTGCGATCGGTGGTGGACGAAGTCGATTCCGGCGGCCCGCCTGCCAGGGACCAGCCGTCACCGGTAAGCCGCCACAGGCGCAAGGTGGCGGCACCGAGCATCCCGAGTGGTGACAGGACCCCGCGCAATACATTCAGGAGCGGGGCAATGTCATCCAGATGGTGTTCCCTCGATCGTTGAAGGTGACATGGTCGGCGAGGCGCCGGATGAGGAAGAGGCCGCGGCCGCGGGTCGCCTCGAGTCGATCAGCGTCGGTCGGCGCCGGGAACAGGGCCGGGTTGAATCCGTTGCCCTCATCGGAGACCGACACCACCACGCGATCAGGATGCAACTCCACCTCGATCGTGACCAGCCGGGAAGTCTCTCCCCGATTGCCGTAGACCATGGCATTGGTCACAGCCTCGGCGAGGATGGTACGAAGACGGAAAAAGCTCTGTCGAGAGGCGCCCTGCCGGGCGAGTGAGCAGCACGTGACCGTTTCGACAACGTCCCCGATGCGCGTCAGATCGGACGCAACAATCAGCCGGAAGCGTTCGCTCCCGGACCGCTCGCCCGCCGATGCGCCCTCGGCGTCACCCATCGGCCGATCCTCAGAACCCCGTCAGGGCCTCGGCCGCCGAGCCCGCGATCGGGAAGAGCGTGTCGAGCTTGGTGAGTTCAAAAAGGGAACGCAAGTCATCGTTCAATCCGGCGAGACGCAAGTCGCCGCCGGCCTCGCGAACCCGCTTGCTGATCGAGACGAGCGCTCCGAGGCCGGACGAGTCGATGTAGGCGGTGGGGGTGAAGTCGAAGAGGAACTTCCGGTCGCCGCGTTCGACGGCGTCCTGGACCAGTTCCTTGAGCTCCTGGCGGTTTCCGACCACCAGCTGTCCTTCCACCTTCACCACCGTGATCCCTGCATCGGTCCGGTTGGTCTTGAATGCCATGGCACATGCTCCTGAGGTCAGTGTGTGACGGTCACCTGCAATGCCACCAGGGCAGCCACATCCACAATATCATCCACCCCTGCCCCGCGCGACAGGTCGGACATCGGCCGCGCCAGCCCCTGCAGCAGGGGACCGGCGGCGCTGGCCCCGGCCAGCCGTTCGGTCAGCTTGTAGGCGATGTTGCCAGCATCGAGCGAAGGAAAGACCAGCACGTTCGCCTCCCCGGCCACCGGCGAGCCCGGGCACTTGCGGGCCGCGACCTCGGGAACGATCGCCGCGTCGAACTGCAATTCGCCATCGGCCGTCACCTCGGGCGCCATCGCCTTGAAGAGTGCCACCGCCTCCCGGACCCGCTCGACATCGGGTCCCCCGGCGCTGCCGAGGCTGCTGTAGGAGAGAAACGCCACCACGGGACGATCACCGACGAGTGTGGTGCGATCGTGCGCGGCAGCGAGCGCCGCCTCGGCCAGTTGCTGCGCCGTGGGGTTCGGGAGCACCCCGATGTCGGTGAAGGTGAACAACCGACCATCTGGGAGGTCGAGATACATCGCCGAAGAGACCGTCGCGGATCCGGCTCGCGTGCCGATGGCCCAGAGCGCGGCCCGGACGACATCGGCGGTGGTGCTGCTCGCGCCCGCGACGCAGCCATCGGCATCACCCATTCCGACCAACGCGGCCGCGAAGCGAAGCGGATCGCTGGCGAGCTCGAGCGCGTGGCGGCCGTCCTTGACGGCATGTGGTCGCCTCGTCCGGAGGAAGTCGGCCACGTCCCGGTAGCGCGGGTGATTGACCGGTTCCAACCCGTTCACGCCGATGAGGATTGGCGCGGCGATGCCGAGTTGTTCAAGTTCGCGTGCCGCCTGGCGCACTCTCGGATCCGTGGCTTCAGGAAAGACGAGCCGGGCCTGGCGACCCGCCGCCCGCTCCCGCAGCGTCGCGCGGAACCTCACGCCTTGAAGCGCTGCCGGATCGCCTCGGCCACCGCGGGGTCGACCAGACCCTCCAGATTGCCACCAAAGCGTCCCACCTCGCGCACCAGCGACGAGGAGAGGTAGGTAAGGTCAACGGCCGGCACGAGGAAGACGGTCTCCAGGTCGGGATTCAGTCGGCGATTCATCAGCGCCATCTGAAATTCGTATTCGAAATCGCTCACCGCGCGGAGGCCGCGAATCACCACGGTCGCCTTGCGCTCGCGGGCGAAGTCGGCCAGGAGTCCGCTGAAGGACACGAACTCAACGCGCGGGTTGTGACCCACCGCCGTCTGCAGGAGGTGAAGTCGCTCCTCGACGGAGAAGAGTGGTGCCTTGTTGGGATTGACGGCCACGGCAACGATCAACCGTTCCGCGAGGCCGAGCGCACGCCGGATGAGGTCTTCATGTCCCCGCGTCGGGGGATCGAACGAGCCAGGGTAGATCGCGATGGGCGTCATGGGGACCGAAGGAAGGTAACGGCGATGTCTCCCCAGCGGCGCGTCTCGCCTCCGGGGATGGAGGTCCTGGCCGAATGCTCTATGGCGAGAATGGGGGCAAACGGCGTTTCGCGCCAGAGGGCGGCGAGGCGTTCGGCGTAGTCGATGGTGAACGGCGGATCGGCGAGGGCGATGTCGAAGCTCTCCGGGGCGAGGGCGGCTGCCAGCCGCAGGGCATCACCGCGGCGGACCTCGGTCCGGTCGCCTGCCTCGAGCATGGCGATGTTGGCGCGCAACGCCTCGAGCGAGGGGCCGTTCAATTCCACGAAGGTGGCATGGTCGGCCCCGCGCGAGAGTGCCTCAAGCCCGAGCGCTCCGCTGCCGGCGAAGAGGTCGAGGACCCGCGCCCCCTGGAGCTCCGGGGCGAGAATCTGGAGCCATGCTTCCCTGACTCGCTCGGCCGTCGGCCGCACCCTGGCATCCTTGGGGATGGCCAGCCGGCGACCCCGCCAGGTCCCACTCACGATGCGCGTCACGCCGACCCTGGTGGCGACAGCGCCACGATCCGGGCCTGCAGCGAGGTCTTGCCGTTCCAGACATTTTCTTCGAGTCGGAAAGCGGCATCGGCGCGACCGGTGAGCCAGG
>JBBRBZ010000013.1:0-41437 GCA_038205305.1 Gemmatimonadales bacterium | reverse complement strand
GGCCAGTGCGGCAAGCGCACAGCCATAGTCGTTGTCCTCGAGGCAACCATTCGCCTTGAGGTCGTACATGTCGGTGTTGTTCGGATCGAGCTTGAGCTGCTCTTCCACCAGTTGATTGAGCGCGTCGCGCCGCCCGTACTTCCGGAACAGGTCGGAGGCGGACTTGGCCAGCTCGGCATTGGTCGGGTCTTGGGTGAGCATCGACTGGTAGTCGGTGACCGCGCCCGTGGTGTCGTGCTGCTTCTGGTGAATGATGGCCAGCTGACTCCATGCTGAAAGCGACATCGGGTCACCAGCGGCCGCATTTTTGAAGTGCGTGAGCGCCTCCGCACCGACTGAATCCTTCTTGAGCGCGAGCGTCGCCAGGCAGTACTCCGCATAGCCATAGGTCGGCACCGACTTCAGCGCCTTGTTGGCCGCCTCAGCCGCCTTGTCCGGCTTGGTGCTCGCGAGGTCGGAGCAGTTCTTGGCCTGGCCATGTGCGTCCCTGATGATCGGGATCAGGATCTCCGCGATCTTGCTGCCGAAGTCAGGCAGCGCCTGCCCCGCGGTCTGAGTGGCCCGAACCACCTGGCCAGCCTCCTCGTTCTGCCCCCAGACGCGCACCACCACCGTATAGAGCCCCCCGGCCGACTTGGCGAGGGTGCTCGTCACAAAGATCCGCGCGCTGCTCTGCTTGCCAAGTGCGGTCGCACTGCCGAGGGAGAGAATAGCGTTCGCAGGGAAACCCGACTGCGCCAAATTCTGGTTCATCACCTGACGGGTCACGATGCTGAGATCGGAACCGATCTTCCCGTCGAGCCTGTCGCGCATCCCGGCCCCAATCGCCACCGATGCGGCGGAGTCGGCCAAGGAGGTGTAGTTGATGAAGGGGTTGCCGACGAAGACCGGGGTGGTGGGCGCGGTTCGCACCACGCCACTGATGCTCGCCCCCTTGGGAATCCCTTGGGGTATCGCCGGGCTTGTCGCGGTCATCGTAGCGACGAGGGTGAGCGTAATCACCTGATGCAACATCCGCGGAGCTCCCATGGGATAAGTTCCTGCGTAATATGACGGTCGCCAGCGCGTCCCCCCCACACCTGCATGGGCGAAGAGGGACTCGAACCCCCGACATCCTGCGTGTAAGGCAGGCGCTCTAACCAACTGAGCTATTCGCCCTGCCCCGCGATGTTCAGGCCAGCAATGCCAACGGAAAAAGGATGCAGTAGCCCACCACCAGCAACACCGCGGCGGCTCCGGCCGACCCACCCGCGGGGTCGCTCACCAGCACCGCATATCCCGCACCGATCGTCGCCAAGGCGACGGCCAGGAGCAGGATGTTTCGCCGTGAAAAAAGCGTCCGGGGGCCGACGACTGCAGAATCTTTGGTTGCCATGGCGTGGACGCTAGTGCCCGGACTCCTCGGGGTCAAGTTGAGGAGGTGTAAGTTGCGGATCTGTAATCTCTTCGTCATCTACCGGGATGGTCCAACCCACGTCGAGCTTCGCCCGCCGGGGCCCCTCCCGTCGCCGCCGTGAGGCCGCCCCCCAGGTCAACACCACGGTCATGATCAACCAGGCGCCACCGGTCGCCAGCCACATGATCCAGTTGTATTCCTGCCGCACCCGTCGATGCCACGCCTCATCGAACTGCCCAATTTCGAGGCCGGTGGAGGTCCGGACCGCCTCCTCGAACGGCATGCCCCCCGCCAATCGCTCCATGATTGGACCGAGCGAATGGGTCGGGTTTCGTCGGGCGAGCTCGGCGACAGCCGATGCCGCCAGCGCATAGCCGATCTCCGCGTCGCCACCCGAGCCACGGAGCAGCCCGTCGAGGCCGCGCAGGTCGGGCACCCGACCGGAGACCACCGTCAGGTTGAGGCGAAGCGCCGCCAGGCGACCGTACTCCCCCGAAGCGAGGGACGCGTACCCTTCGTCGAACCAGAGCGGAATTCGCCCGGCGACCTGCCGGTGGAGGACGACGTGCGCGAGTTCATGCCGCAGCGTCTGGTAGGGATCACCGCCGTCGAGTCGCACCACGATCAGGTGGGCGGCGGGAAGCATCAACCCTGCCCCCCACGCGGGCGCCCTCCCGCTGGACCACCTCGCGAAAGTCGCCGAGTCCGGTGCCACCGCGATGGTCAGTTGGCCGACATCCATCCGGCCGAGGCCCAGCCAATCATGGGGCTGGTCGGCGGCCTGCCCGAGTGCCGTCCCGATGTCCACTTTGCTGGCGGGCGTGATCACGGTGATGGTGCCGATCTGGAGCCGGACCAGGTCGGACTGGACCGGCGGAATCCCTCCCTGCAACGCGAGGGCGGCGATCAGCGCGAGGGCGCGCGTGGCGGTGCTCCTCCTGCGGCGACGGTCTCCAGCATCGAGAGCGACCGAGCCGCGTGCGGTGAATGGCGGAGCCCCGAGCCAATGGTCCATGCCTCCCGCGCCTCGGCTTGCTGTCCGAGGAACCAGAGCGCCCGCCCCAGCTCGAGCCAGCCTTCGGCGAGATTCGGACCGAGGGACACCGCGCGGCGCAGAAACTCCGCCGCGTCACCGAGCATCTCTCGCTCGAGGTAGGCGACACCGAGCCAGTAGTTGGCGTAGAGCACGGCACGCGCGTCGCCCGGCCGCGATGCGGCGCGCGTGAGATGCTCGATCGCCTCACCGAGGATCCCCTTTCGGAGGCAGATCGCACCGACCGCCACCCGGGCCAGCCCCTGCTCTGGCTCGCGCAGCAAGACCTGCAGGCAGAGCTGCAGCGCCTCATCGCTGCGATCCTGATGCAACAACGCCCACCCCAGCAGCGCCTGCGCGGTGCTGTTCTCCGAGTCGTACGTGAGGGCCTCGCGCAGCAGGCTCTCCGCCTGGCTCCACCGCGCAGCGGCCAGCTCGCTCCATCCCTTTTCGACATAGGTGGAGGCGCCGATGTGGTCGTACCGGATGCTGCGCGCCGGCCCCTCGCTCGGCAAAGTCTTGAAGCGATCGACCAGCTCGCGAATCGATTCCTTGAAGGTGGCGAGTTCCGTCATCGCGGACTCGGTGCGCTTGAAGAGCCCGACGATCGCCCCCTTCACTTCGGCACGTTCCTCCGAGGTCATCGCGCGATCCAGCATCGACGCCAGCCGATTGAATTCGTTGCGCAGGCTCCGGATCTGGTCGTCACTCATGCGGCTGTCCCGGAGCTGGCGAGGTTGGCGCGGGCAAGAGCATGCTCGGGATTGAGCGCGAGCGCCTCTTCCCAGTGACGTCGCGCGAGCGGCATTTCACCGCGCCGGCATGCCAAGTTGCCGAGCTTGAAGTAGATGTCATCGCCGAGTGTTGGGGCCAGCTTGGCGGCGCGCTCATACGACTCCTCCGCTTCCTCCCAGCGCCCGCTCCGATACAGCAGGTCGCCGAGATTCTTCGAGATCTGCGGGATCGTCGGATCTTCGCCGAGCGCATGGCGCAGGTGTGACTCCGCCTCCTCCACCTCGCCCATGATTTCGAGCAGCACGCCGAGCGTGGTGCGCAGCACCGGATGATCGGGGTACGCCTCGACACCGGCGCGGACTGTCACAATCGCCTCGGGCCATTCCTCGCTCAGCGCCTGCGCCCATCCGGTCCCCCAGAAGAGGCGGGCCGGTGGCGCCCCCTCGCCGAGCAGGGCACGCGCCCGCGCGAATCGCTCGAGCGCCAGCCCGGCCTCGTTCCGGCGCAGGGCGAGCAGCCCCCACCCGACCCACAGTCTCGCATCATCGCCCGACCCTTGAATCGCATGGTTGAGCGCGATCTCGGCTTCATCGAACCGACCGAGCGACTCGAGCGCCAGGGCAAGGTTGTGCAGCACCGCGGGCCTCGGTCCCGCACGATCTGCCGCCTGCCGGAAGTAGTCGAGCGCCTCGAGCCACCGCGCCTGGCGCAGCGCGATCAGCCCGAGGTGAAACGGAGCCTCACCATCGCTGGGGCGCAGCTCGGCGACGCGACGGAACTCCCGCTCGGCCTCGGCGTACATGCCGGTGCGATTGAAGGCGATGCCGAGGTTGCGATGTTCCTCGATCCGCGCGACCTCCTGTCGCGGTGCCGCCGGGGCAGCGGTGGCGATGCGCCGGAGCCGACCGGCGGAGAGGAGCGAGAAGAGCGCGCGACACACCTCGAAATCGGTCAGTCCGGTGGCCTCGATCATGGCGCGGACGGTGTTGACCCCGTTGACCAGCGGGAACACTCGGCGCTCGATATCCACCAGTGGGGCATCGCCGTTCTCCTCGACCCGAACGTCACCCTCGAGCGCATAGACGGCGTCGAGCGAGGTGATCTTCTTGGCGATCACGCTCCATTCGTCCACCCGACGCGCACCCTCGAGCAGGAGTCCCTCGGGATTCAGGCGGATGCTGCCTTCACCCTCCTCGGGCTGCACACCCGCATCGAACGAGAACGTCCCGCTGCTCCAGGTGAAGAGGGTGTAGACCGTCTCCTCCACTTGGCGGCGCAACTCCGCCTCGAGTTCCTTCATGGAGAGGAAGCCGAGCTGGACCAGGACCGCCCCGAGCCTGCCGGGAACGGTCCCCTGCGTCGCGATCGCCTGATCGAGGTGTTCGGCCGTGATCTGACCTGCGGCCACCAGGCGCTCGCCGAGGCGATCGTTGCGGGCCAGCATGCCGGCGAAGATGATCCAGCCGTCGTCGAACCAGATCGAGGCGAAGTTGCGATCGTTCGCGACGGAGAGACAACCGGTGCGCCGCCCCAGAAAGAGCAGCTGCACGACGTCCGGAAGCGACGCTTCCTTGAGGGAGCCCTTGATCGCCATCAGCTCCAATCCTCCAGGATCCGTTCGGCGATGTCAGGCCAGGTCCCGATCATCTTCTCACGAGAGCGAATTGCTCCACTGCCCGGTGCGATCAGGCCGCTGCCCCGGCGGGCGGGGCGCGCGAGTTCGGCGGGCAGCCCCTCGAGCATCAACCGCGCCGAGGCCAGCGTCAGCGGAGTCTGCCGGGACTCGGCCGCAGTGACCAGTCGCTGCACCAGCTGCTGCACTTCGCGGAGGGAGCCTGCCGGTCGCGACCCGAGGTACTCCACCAGATCCGGTTCCGACACCGACGCGCCGAGGAGTCGCTCCACTTCGCCCAATCGGGCTTCACGATCGGGGACACCGAGTTCGAGCACCAGCCCCCCGGCGAGGCGAGTCGCCAGCCGCGGCTCGAATCCTTCCAGCTGATGGGGTGCGACGTTCGCCGTGAACGCCATCTGCCGCCCCGACTCGAGCAGCAGATTGTAGAGCAAGTACAACTCCTCCAGGCTGCGCTCCTTGCCTGAGAGCGCCTGCACGTCATCGACCAGCAACGCGTCCACGCGACGCATCCGCTGACGCCAGCGGCCGATCGATCCATCTCCGAGGGCGCTCACGATATCATCGACCATCTGACTGGCATCGAGCACCGCCACGCGCGCGAGCCCCGACGCGCGCAGCGCATGTCCGAACGCGTGCAGCAGGTGGGTCTTTCCCATACCGTTCTTGCCGACGATCACCAGCGGGTTGTATCGCTGTCCCGGCGACTCCGCGGCAGCCCGGACCGCTTCAATCGCGGGCCGCGATGCCGGCCCCTCGGCAAAGAGCTCGAGCGTGAATCGCGGGGAAGGCCCGGGGAGTGGCGCGCCGGCCTCCCTCGCCTCCGCCACGACGGCCTCCGCCTCGGCCAGGCGATCGGGATCGTGCAGCGCCGCCTCGCCGAGCATGGTGGGGGCCAGATCGGCGAGTTCGCCCTGCAACTCACGCAGGCGGCTGACGTCCAGCTCGAACTGGTGCAACAACGCTTCGGGATCGGCCGCGAGTTCGTCGGACATCAACGTATCCAGCCGCGCGGTGCGGAATCCCTCGCCCGCGTAACGGAGCGTCGCCTCAGTCACCCGTTGCCGCCACCGATCGACCTGCAGCGCAACCGCAGTGGACAAGTCGGAGAGAAAGTCGGAGAACTCGCTGGAGTTCTCAATGGCCGCGGACCGCTCCTCACCCTTGGGGGGCGGCGAGGCGACTGCCAGCGCAGGTGCGGCTTGGGCACTGCCGAGGCCGGCGAGGAGCGTTCGCGCCTGTTGCGCGGAGAGCCCGTCGCTCTGCACGGCCTGCTGGGCGAAGAGGCGATTGAGCGCACCGAGGAGTTCGCGTACCGTGCTGATCTGCATCTCGGCCACTGCCGCCAACACCTCGGCAGAGAAGGTGACTTGTCGCTCCTTCGCCCGACGGGCAAGGATCGCGAGGCGCGTCTCGTAGTCCGGTGCCCCGATGTCGATCACCAAGCCACCGGCGAAGCGCCGGATGAGCCGCTCGTCGAGTGACTGGATCTCCTCGGGTGGACGATCACCAGCCAACACGATCTGACGGTCCGAAGCGGTGAGGAGATCGATCAGGCGCAGCAGTTCCGATTGCAGTTCGCGCTGGTCACTCAGCAGCTGCGCATCGTCCAGCAGGACGAGATGGGCATTGGTGAATCGCCGACGATACGCCTCGGCCTGCCCAGCTGCGAGGGCGGCATGGTAGGCCTCGACAAAATCATCCACCGTGACGTATTCCACGATGCGCGACGGGTCGATGGCCTGCGCCTCATGGCCAATCGCCATCAACAGATGGGTCTTGCCGAGGCCGGGGCGGGCATAGACAAAAAGCGGATTGTACGCGGCACCGGGCGCCTCCGCGACGGCCTTTGCCGCTGTGGCAGCGAGCCGGTTGGAGGAGCCGACCACGAACGAGGCAAAGCGTGAATGTGGATTCAGCATTGATCCCTCACGACACTGCTCCGCGTCGGGGGACAAGGCGCCGCATCACCATCGTGACGCTCGCGTGCAACGCCTCGAGAACGCCGATCCCGCGCAGGGCATCACCTGCAAAGCTTGGCGCGCCAGCGGGATTCAAGGCTTCGTCGAGTGCAGTCGTCGACAGCAGCAGCTCAGTCGGCAGGTCGCGCTTGTTGTGCAGGTAGACTGTCACGGGATCGGGCGCGCCGTCCGGTCGCTCGGCCAACTGTTCCTGCAGTGCGCGAACGGCGAAGACATTGTCCTCGAGTCGGGAGCCCTGCGAGTCAGCGACGAAGAGCACGCCATCGGCGTCCGCCAGCACCACCCGACGTGTGGCGTCGCCATGAGCCAGGAGCGGAATGGCGTAGAGGTGAACATGCACGTGCCACCCCCCGAGCAATCCGAGGTCGAGCGGAAGCCAGTCCATCAGGGCGCCCGCCGATGGCCCTTCGCCACTCGGCGCCTGTGCGCCGCGCCGTTCCGGGGAGATCCGGTCGAAGATGCAGCGGAGCACAGTGCTCTTGCCAGCGCGGGCGGGACCGACCACCACGAACGTCGCCGTGATCTCCTTGGCATCATGACGCAGGTGGGCCATGGTCACACCTTCCCGAAGAGCGCGCGCAGGGAATCGTCGAGTTCCCGCTCGAATCCCTCGGCCAGCACTTCGCGCACGGCCACCGGGGGCGGGGCTGCTGCCGCGACCTGAGCGGCGAAGCGCTGGAAGAAGAGCCGTACCAGGCCGACCGACGATTCCCGCCCGAACACGGCCAGCGCGATCCACCGTCCACGCGGCGTGTCGAAGCCGCCGAGCCACACCCCTTCCCTCTCGCCCTGATGCACCACGGCGCCGAATTCGCTCGGACTCTGCATCACCCGCGCGAGTTCGCCCGTCGTGGCGAGGATGCCGGCGCCGAGGGCGGCCGCGGCCATCACATCGAGCGAGCGAGTGAAGCCGTGCTGGGCAATCACCTGACCGGAGCTGGTCATCACCAACACCACTCGAGCGGAGGACTCACGCACGAACTCCACCAGCGGCTCGGTCACCCACGGCTCGAGGACGCGCATCAGGCGAGCGACACGGCGAAGTCACCCAACAGCACCCGCAGCCGTCCGAGTTCGACATGCGGATCGGCGAGGGCGACCAGCCAGAGCGGGTCGGGTCCCGCCATCGCCAGCAAGGTGCCCTCACTGGCGGTGAGGTGCACGGTACGCGGTGCGGCGCCATGGGCGGCGTGAGCCGTCTTCCGCGCCCGGGACACCAGGGCCGAAGTCAGGGCCGCGACATCGCTGGTGGGAACACTCTCCATGGCCGACTCGGCAATGACCAATCCATCGTCGGTCGAGACGATCAACGCACCACGCACGCCCGCGATGCCGGTGATCTCGCGCAGGATCTGCGGCCAGCGTTCGAGGCTCATGTCATCCGCTCCAGCCAGTCACGCGCGGCCAGTCCGGCTCGGGTCGCAGTGGCCATGAGTCGTCCTGCAGGCATACTCGATGGCCGCGAGACGAGCAGGAAGGCTTCGGCCGTCACCGGAATTGCCGCCAATCGAAAGTCGGCACCTTCCACCAGCAGGTGCTGCCATGCGCCGAGGCCCAGCAGTCGCGTGACTCGGCCGGCTTCACGGACCAGCCCCGCTCCTTCGGCCGCCGCCGCGTCCGCGACATCCGCGCTGCTGCCGGGACCGATCCCGCCGGTCAGGCGCATGCCCTGGCCATCAAACAGCAGCAGACCACTCGACAGGTCGGCGAGTTGTGGCGGCGCTTCAGGTGCGCTCGCCGGACGCGCGGAGCGCACCTTGTCGAGGGCGGAGAGCAGCGTGAGATCGTGCGGCGACTCTCGGCTTGCCTGTTCGAGGTACCGTTCCGCCGTGGCGAAGTCGCGCCCGCGGAAGGAGAGGAAGGCGAGCCCCTTGAGGGCACCAACATGACCGGGATCGCACTCGAGTGCCGCGCGCCAAGCGGAAATCGCGCTGGCATCCTGCCCCTGGTCCGAGCGGATGCGGCCCAACAGGTCGTGCGCGTCGGCGAGCGCGGGGTAGTGCACCAGCCCCGCATTGGCGACTGTCGCCGCCGCCTCGTATTGGCCGCGCTGACGCAGCCGTTCTCCCAGTTCGAGAAAGGCGAGCCCCTGCGGGCGGGACGAGGCCGACGACGACACTTCATTCACGGCGTTCGCGCAATGCCTCCAGCATGGTTCGAGCAGCCTGTTGCAACGCAGTGGCGTCACCCGCGCGAGCCGGGGCGGCCGCACCCCATGCCTCCCACGCTTCGATCGCCCGATCAAACCGACCGGCGCCCACTTCGGCCAGCCCGAGTGCGTGCCATGCCTCGCCATCACTCGGCGCGACGCTCACCCAACTCGAGAGCAGCTCCACCGCCTGTTCGTAGCGTCCGGCCTCGATGGCGGAACGCGCCTCCAGTGTGACATTGCGTGGGGCGGCACGCAGCTCAAGTATAGCCGCAGCCACGAGGGCCCGAACGCGTTCAGCCACGTCCTCGATCGGTTCGGCGAGCGCCGCCGCGATCGCCGCGATGCTCCGCGATCCATTGACCACATCGAGCACGCGCCAGTCGGTGGTCGAAAGTGAGAGGGGCCCACCACTCGCGATCGCATCCGCCGGGCCGAAACTCGGGAGCAGTTGGAAGCCGTCGAACTCGGCGGCAAGTTCCACCCGGCGCGACTCCGCATCGACCACCTGGAGCACCAGCGAGTCGGTGGCCAGGTCGAGCGGGCCCCCATGCACGGGCTGCTCCTCGAAGTCGAACCGGCCACGCGACCAGTGGAGCATGGCATCGAGTGCGCGAACGGCCAGCCTCCCCCGGAGCGCCTCACGGATCGAGTCAGGAACCTGGCTGGCCCCGAGTTCGGGAGCGGACGGGTCGGTGGTGGCGAGGTGACGCGACTCGAGTGCTGCGTCGATCGCCAGGTCACCCGCGTCGGGCTCGAGGGCGACGACCCGGCCATGCGACAGGTGAAGCGTGCGCATCGCCGCGGGATCGGGGCCGACCACGCGAAGCACCCCGCTGCGGCTTCCCCGCTCGAGCAGCTGCAGCACCTCCACCAGGCCGATCTCGTTCAGGGGACCGTGCATCTCACGCCCCTGCCGCAAAGAGACTGGCGAGTTGCCGGGCCGATTGAGCATGGCGTCGACTCATGGCCCCCAACGGGCCATCGGGATCCACACGCCCCACCGTCTCCCAGTCCTCCAGCGCTTCGCCGTAGCGCCGGAGCTTGGCGAGGACCACGCCGCGATGAAAGAGGGCCGCTGTCTGTGACGGCTCCCGCGAGAGCACCTGATCGAACACCGCCATCGCCTCGCCCAGATGCGACATCTCGAGCAGGGAACGCCCGAGCGTCAGGAGCACGTCGTCCGTCGAACCGAGGGAGTCCATTGCACTTGGCTCGACCGGCAACTCGATCGGTGAGGCGTCGCGCTCCAGTTCGAGCAGCCAGACCTGGGGCTGATACCAGGGCGAGAGCAGCAGCGCGTGACGTGTCGCGGTGAGGGCTCGGCCATGGTCGCCGAGCCGCTCCGAGGCGATACCGAGTGTGAAGTGCGCCCGGGCGAGGTCAGGATCGGCGGTGATCGCGGCCTGCAGGAAGGCCACCGCAATCGCGGCATCCTCGTCCTGCAGCGCGGCGAGTCCGGCCAGATGCAGCAACGGCGCGGGTTGCGCGGCCCGGCCGATCCAGGCGGCAAGCAGCGAGCGGGCGCGGGCCGAGTCGCCCCGCCGAAGCCAGGAAAGCGCCCGATTGTGGATGCCGGCGAGATCGCTGGCCGTGACGCAGCGCTGCCAGGCGTCGTCGGCGGCAGTTTGCTCGCCCCGCTGCTCGTGCAGCACCGCGAGTCCGTTCCATGCGGCCGGGGCGGTGCGTGGATCGGCCACGGCCGCGCGATAGCACGCTTCCGCCACGGCCAACGAGCCCTGCCGATGGGCCGTAACCGCAGCAGCCAGCGGATGGCCCGCACCGGCCGCTGCCGCGCGGTGGGGTCCGTGCGTGCGGGCGAGGAGCAATCCGTCGCTCCGGCCGCCGGCGAGGCGCTCGAGGGTCCGCCACGCGACCGGTGGCGCGTCTGGCATCGCGACCGCCCGGCGTGCGGCATCGAGGGCGGCCGCGTGCGCACCACGACGCGCGGCAAACCAGGCCAGGTTGGTGAAGGTGGCCGCATCGGTCGCGCCGAGCCGCCGCACCAACGCGGCGACCACCGCGCCCTCGTGCTGACGGACAGCGGACATGTCAGTCGAGCCGGATCGCCTCGAGGATCGCCCGGACCGACACCTGGTCCGGCATGAGGATGAAGGCTCCGGTCAGCGGATCTTCCCGCCCCTCCGCCCGGAACGAGGTGTCCACGCAGAACACCAGGTCGCCCACGGCTTCGTGGGGATCGACGGTCGAGGCAATCGCCTGGGGAGTCGCGCCCATGGTGAGCGACGGCACCGACGGCAGCAGCATCATGTGCATGAAGTTGCTGAGCGCTGTGAGATAGGCCGAACAGACAATGTTGCCGACCTCCTTGAGCCCCGACTGCTCCAACTCCCCCAGAGCCCGCGGTGGCCCGATGGGACGCGGCAGGATCATGTCGCACAGGCGCCCCGCGTCTTCCTCGGCGAAGGCGAGCAACGCCCGGCCGGTGAGATCGCCAAGCATCCGCATCGAGACGATGGCGACATGTTCGCCGAAGGTGTTGAGCAACGCCGGCAACTCGCCGTACACCACGCGGCGCACCTGGGGCACCGAGATCATGATGCGACGATCGGTGAGCTGGGACAGCGCCGTGGCCGCATGTCCCGCCCCGATGGTGGCCACCTCGCCCAGGCCGTCGCGGCGCAGGCTGTCGAGATCGTTGGCTGCGGTCATTCGATCCTCATTCGGTGTTGGTCCAGTCGCGGACAATGGTCATACCACACTCGCCAGATCCAGCATCAGGGCGGGAAGCCCGTCGTCGAGCACCGCCGCACCAGTCACCCATCGCGGAATGCCACGCGGCCGCTCGAGCGGCTGGACGACCGCGTCGACATGACCAAGCACCGCATCGGCGAGCAGGGCGACGCGCTGCCCGTTGGCCTCGATCACGATGGCCGGCCGACGCACCGGTGCCGCCGGACCGCGATAGCCGAGCAGCCGGCGCAGGTCCACCACCGGCACGACCTCGCCCCGCACGTCGAGCACGCTGCGTCCCCCCTCCTCCCGGGTCGTGCCCGGCTCCCACGCCACCAGTTCGGTGATATGGGTGAGCGGAAGGACATAGCGCTCGACCCCAATCGCCGTCACCATCGCGCGGACGATCCCGATCCGCGTCGGCAACCGGATGGAGAACGATGTGCCGTGGCCGAGCACCGTGGTCAGGGCGAGCGAGGCACCGACACCATGCAAGCGCGCCACCACCGCATCGAGCCCGACACCCCGTCCGGACACGTCCGTCACCGACGCCGCCGTGGTGAAGCCGGCGTGGGACAAAATTGCCAGCAGGCCATCGTCGCCGAGGGTGGCGCCCGCTTCGAGCAGTCCGCGTTCCCGCGCGACCTCGGCGATCCGTTCCCGATCGATCCCCTTCCCGTCGTCACTTACGTCGAGCACCACCGAGTCACCATCGCGCCGCGCGCGCACGGCGATCTTCCCGCTCGCGCGCTTGCCGGCCGCCTGCCGGAGGTCCGGCGTCTCGATCGCGTGGTCCACCGCATTGCGGAGGAGATGGATCAGTGGCTCGATCAGCTGCTCGAGGATGGTGCGGTCCACCTCGATTTCCTCACCGCTCACCTCGATCACCACTTCCTTCCCGAGATGGCGGGCCAAGTCACGCACCATCGGCGGCAGCCGCTCGAACACTTCCGACAGCGGCGCCAGGCGCACATCGAGAATCCGGTCGCGCAGCTGGTCGAGCCGCCGCTCCACACCCTGGGCCGCCCGAGCGAGTGGCGACAGCGAATCCATGGCGGCGTGCCGATCGAGCTCCTGTCGCGCGGTGACCAGCCCGCCGAGATCGCCAAGCAGGCCGTCGAGGCGATCAAGATCCACGCGGACGTATCGCGGTCCGTGCGGCTCCTGCGTCGCCGCCACCCACTCGCCAGGCGCGCCGGCCTCCATGGCGACGGCCCGCTCACATGCCGCCGTGATCGCGTCCACCGCCTCTTCGAGCCGGCGCAGCCAGGGACGATCGGCCACCTGCGTGCCGGCCCGCACCTCGCCGAGCTGGGTCTCCGTCGCGTGCGTCAACTCGGCGGTCTCGTCGAATCCCAACGAGGCCGCCATCCCCTTCACCGTGTGCAGTACCCGGAAGACCTCCTCCGCCGGCCCCTGTCGCTCGGGGGCATCCAGCCATTCCTGCATCGCGCGTCGTGCTCCACCGAGCAGGGTGCGCGACTCCGCGGCGAACAGGGCGACATAGCGCGCCCGCCGCGCATCGGTCATCCCGCGATCACGCGCGCGACCGCGTCAACCACCCTCGTCGCCTGAAAGGGCTTCACCACGAAGTCCTTGGCGCCGGCCTGGATTGCCTCGACCACCAGGGCCTGTTGCCCCATGGCGCTGCACATCAGGATCTTGGCGTCGGGATCGATGGCGATGATGGCCCGGACGGCGTCAATGCCCCCCATGTCGGGCATCACGATGTCCATCGTGACCAAGTCGGGTTTGATGGCCTTGTAGCGTTCCACGGCCTGCAGGCCGCTCTCGGCCTCGCCGGCAATCGAATGGCCGGCCGTCGTGAGGATGTCCGCGATCATGGTCCTCATGAAAATCGCATCGTCGCAGATCAGAATCCGAGCCACTCGGGCCTCCAGCATCCAGGGTTAGGGGAAGATCGTCGCCGCGATCCGATCCAAGTCCAGCGTTGCAAGCCCCGTGCGCGGCTCGGCCGTGAGTTCGACGACGCCGTCGACCACGATGGCAAAGCGACGCCCGGGCACCTCGACCACCACCACCTCCTGGGCCTCGGTCGCCTCTCCGGGCAGTTCGAGCGCCCGGATCGGGTCGGCCGCCGTCAGGATCCGGCCACGGTGATTGACCACCCCCCGGACGACCGGCGGGACCCCGGGGATCCGCACGATGGCGGCCCCGCGGAGCACCTCGATCACCTGGGCGGCCGGGATGAACCAGCGGACCCCACCCGCCCGCAGCACCAGCCCGGACCCGACGCCCTCAGCCATCGCGCCCCAGGAAGCCCAGCTGGTCCAGCGCCTCCTCGCGCGACGTCAGGTGCTCGGCCCCCATCGCCAGCTGTAGGAGGGGCCAGAGATCGACCGGCCACGGCGAAAGCAGCCGGAGCGGCACCCCGGAAATGGGGTGGCGGAACGCGAGGAGTGCGGCGTGAAGCGCTTGACGGGGCGCCAGCGCCTCCAGCGCCCGAGCCTCCTTCCGACCGGTTCCGGAGATCCGGGTATACCCCCCCCCGGCGTAGACCGGGTCCCCCACGATCGGGTGCCCGATCGACTCGAGATGGACCCGGATCTGGTGCGTCCGACCGGTGTGCAGCTCCAGGCGGACTAACTCCACCGGCCCTACCCGCACGATGGCGAAGGCGTCGGTCTTCGCCTGCCGACCGTCTGCAAGTATCGACATCCGCTTCCGGTCGCGAAGGGAGCGACCGATCGGCGCGTCGATGGTCACCATCGGCTCATCGAGGTGGCCCCAGATCAGGGCCGCGTAAGCCCGGGAGATTTTGCGGGCGGCAATCATGGCACCGAGGCGCCGATGGGCGAGGTCGGTCTTGGCCACGATCAGCAGGCCCGACGTCTCGCGGTCGAGCCGGTGGACGATCCCAGGACGCCCCTCCGCCCCGCCGGCCAGGGTGGTGCCTCGGGCGACCAGCGCGTTCACGAGGGTGTCGTCCCAATGCCCCGGCGCGGGATGCACGACGAGGCCCGCCGGCTTGTCGATGACGGCGAGGTCGTCGTCCTCGTACACCACGCTGAGCGGGATGGGATTGGGAATGAGGGTACGCGGCGGCTCGGCATCAGGGAGGGCCACCTCCACCACATCACCGTGCGCCATGGTCCACGAGGCACGCGCCACCGATCCATTGACCGTCACCGTGCCCGCGGCGACCAGGCGTGCGGTGGCGGTACGGCTGAGCTGCAGCTGGTCGGCAAGAAAGCGGTCGAGTCGCTCCGTCGAGGGCGCCGCGATGCAGAACGTCACCGCGGCCATGGCATCACCCCGTGGCCGCGGTGGCGCGGTGCGCGTGGTCTTCGCGCCAGAGCGAAATGGCCAGCGCGACTGCGCCGCAGGAGACCGCAATGTCGGCCACGTTGAACGTCGGCCACCGGGTGGTACCGACGCCGACATCAATGAAATCGATCACGCCGCGCGAGGTCAGCAGACGATCGATCAGGTTGCCGGCCGCACCGCCCGCCACGACGGCCACCGCCCACTGGCGCAGCCGATCCGCCGGTGCCGCTTCGCGCCACATCCGGTGCAGCAGGTAGACGGCCCCCACCGCGATGGCCGTGAAGATCCAGCGAGACCAGGGCCCGAGATGGAGCCCAAACGCCGCCCCGGTGTTGCGCACCAGATGCAGCTGGATGTAGTCCCCCGCGACCACGATCGCGTTGTCGGACTCGAGCAGCCGGGCCATGAGCACCTTGGTGGCGCGATCCAGCGCGACCACGAGTCCGACGACGAGCCAGAACGGCCCTGAGTTCCTAGCGCCGCTTGGCATCCTCTTCCTTTTCTTTGCACGCGATGCAGAGCCGCGCATGCGGCAGGGCGTCAAGACGTTCAAAGCCGATCGCCACGCCGCACTGATGGCAATGCCCGAACTTGTCGGGCTGGTTGTAGAGGCGGCGGAGCGCCTCGTTGATGTGCCACAGATAGCGTCCTTCCTGCGAGGCGAAGAGGAACTGCTTCTCCCGCTCCATCGCATCCGTGCCCTGATCGGCCATATGGAAGGAGTACGACGAGAGATCCCCGTCGGAGGACTGCTCGGTGTTGCTGAACGACTCGCCGTAGTAGCCGAGTTCCTTCATCACACGAGCCCGTTCCTCCAGGAGCCGTCCCTCGAGGTGCTTCAGCTGGGTCTTTGTCACGGTGAGTCCGCCAGTACAGGGCCGGATAGGGTCCGGCCGTCTCCCCAACGCTGCACCGCGATGGCGGCAGCGTGTGCTTCAATCACGACGGGTTCAATTCGATCGGGTGCAGCCAGTGGCATACCAATGTGAAACTCGCGAGCCAAGGTTTCCCCGGCGATATACTCCTGATGCGTCCGCGCCGCCTGCAGCAGCGCGGCATCCCCATCCAGCGACACAATCACTCGGGTCGAGACCTGATATCCCGCATCCTTGCGAAGTCGCTGGATCCGGTTCACGAGTTCCCGAGCCAACCCTTCCTCGACCAGTTCCGGCGAGAGCGTCGGATCAAGCGCCACCACGAAAGCCCCCTCATTGGCGACCGGCCAGTCGGTGACCACTTCACGCTCCACGATGACATCCTCGGGCAACAACTCTGTCACGACCCCGTCCCGCGAGCCCGTGAACGGCTGCCCCTGCTCCAGCCGCTGGATGGCGTCGGGTGAGAGCGTACCGACCCAGGCCGCCACGAGTTTCACCTCGGCGCCGAACCGCTTGCCAAGGGTACGGAAGTTCGGCTTGGCGCGCAGGCGCACCAGATCTGTATCGGAGGCCACCACGACAACGGCCTTCACATTGGTCTCTCGGCGAACCAGCGGGAGAAGGGCATCGAAATCCGGCCCCCGCACTCCCGACGGTACCGCCACCTTGATGCACGACAGCGGCTGCCGGACGCGCAACGTTGCCGACTCCCGCGCCGCGCGAGCGAGCGAGACGAGCCGCCGTGCGGCATCCATTGCCGCGTCGAGACCGGCATCGAGCCGTGAGGCATCCTCCGGGAACGGCGCGAGGTGCACCGAGGTTCCCTCCAGCGCCACGTGCAACCAGTCGGATGCAAACGGTGCGAACGGGGCGAGGAGACGCGCGCTTGTCACCAACGCCTCGTGGAGCGTGGCCACCGCCGCTGAATCGGCCTCGGTGTCAGGCGCCCAGAAGCGGGCCCGGTTGAGGCGGACGTACCAGTTGGAAAGATCGTCCACGACGAACGACACGATCGCGCGCGCCGCGGTGGTAACGTCGTAATCGTCGAGTGCCACGCGCACCGCAGCGACAGTCGCATCGAGTCGACCGAGAATCCAGCGATCGGCCAGCGGACGTGCAGCCACTGCTGGCGCGCCCGCACGAGATCCGGCATAGAGCGCGTAGAATTGGTAGGTGTGCTTCAACGTATTGAGGAAGCCACCAGCCGTGTCAGTGATCTGTCGCTCGTCGAACTTTTTCGGTTGCCAGACCTGACTGGAGAGCAGCAGGTAGAGCCGGACCGCGTCGGCGCCATGTCGCTCGAGCATCAGCCACGGATCGACGACATTGCCCTTGCTCTTCGACATCTTCTGGCCCTGCGCGTCCAGCACCAGTTCATTGACGATGACGTTCCGGTACGGCGCCGTGTCGAAGACGGTGGTACCGATGGCAAGCAGCGAGTAGAACCAGCCGCGCGTCTGGTCGATCCCCTCGCAGATGAAGTCGCCGGGAAAGTGCTGCTCGAACTGCTCCTGATTCTCAAACGGATAGTGCCACTGCGCGACCGGCATCGCCCCGGAGTCGAACCAGGTGTCGATCACCTCGCGCGTCCGGCGCATCGTCCCCCCACCCGGTGCGGGCCAGGTGATCTCATCCACCCACGGCTTGTGGACATCCAGATCGGAGGTGGCCACGAACCCCGCCTTCTCATGCAGCTCCGCCAGCGAGCCGATCACTTCGACATACGTGGGATCGATGTCGCTGACCCAGATCGGCAGCGGAGTCCCCCAGTAACGATCACGCGAGAGGGCCCAGTCGACATTGTTGCCGAGCCATTCGCCGAACCGCCCTGATCCCACCTCGGGCGGGTGCCAGGCGATGCCGCGGTTGAGCTCGAGCATCCGTTCCCGGACCACCGAGGTGCGCACGAACCAGGAATCGCGGGCGTAGTAGATCAGCTTGCTGCGGCAGCGCCAGCAATGCGGATAGCTGTGCTCGTGCGACTCGGTGGCCAGGTGACGCCCCAGCTCCTTCAGTCGGCGGATGATGAGATCGTTGGTCTCGGGCGCGGTGACGAGCAGCCCTTCGAGCTCCGGCCAGGTCGTGCCGAAGAAGGTGCCATCACCCGCCACCGGTCGCAGCAGCGCGAGGCCGTGCTCCTGTCCCGCAGCGAAGTCGTCCGAACCGAATGCCGGGGCCATGTGCACCAGCCCCGAGCCGTCGACAGCGGTGACGAATTCGCCGGTGACCACCACGGAATGCGCGCGGTCATCAGGCATCGGCACCACGTCGAGCGGGCGGCGGTAGCGGAGCCCCTTCAGGTCGCGGCCAGGAAACGTCGTGCCGTGCTCGAGCCTCTCGACACCGAGAAGGGCGGCGAGTTTGCCGGCCCGTGCCTCGGCAGCGATGTATTTCCGCTCCGGCTTGCCGGGCACCCAAAAGGTGTTGTACTCGAGTTCGGGATGGACGGCCACCGCCACATTGCTCGGCAGGGTCCACGGCGTCGTGGTCCATACGACGAGTTCACGGCCAGAATCGTCGTCGACGGCGAAGGTGACGTAGATCGACTTGTCGCGCACGTCCTCGTAGCCGAGCGCGAGCTCGTGGCTCGACAGCACCGTGCCACAGCGCGGGCAATACGGCAGCACCCGATGGCCACGATAGAGCAGGTCCTTTCCGTGAAGCTGCTTGAGCAGCCACCAGACCGATTCGACGTATTCCTTGGTACAGGTGACATAGGCCCGGTCATAGTCGAGCCAGTAGCCGATCCGGCTCGAGAGATCGACCCATTCATCGCGATACTTGAAGACACTTTCCAGGCAGCGCTTGTTGAACTCGGCGACGCCGAACGCCTCGATGTCCTGCTTTCCCTTGAAGCCGAGCTGTTTCTCCACCTCGAGCTCCACCGGGAGGCCGTGGGTATCCCAACCGGCGATCCGGGTCACCCGCTCGCCACGCATCACGTGGTAGCGACAGATCAGGTCTTTGATGGTCCGCGCAAAGACGTGATGAATCCCGGGACGACCATTGGCGGTCGGCGGTCCCTCAAGAAAGACGAAACCCGGCCCATCGGCGGTTGCCGCCTGGACACGCTCGAACAGCCCCTCGGCCCCCCAACGCGCCAACAGCTCGCGCTCGAGTGCATCGGAACCACCCTCAGGCCAACTCGGCCAGCGTGATGCGGAATCAGTCATCGTCGTGGTGCCGTCCTCGTGGGCAGTGGCCCGGTTCATTCACGTTCGCCGAAGAAGATCGAGCCGAGGCGAAGCATCGTGGCGCCTTCCTCGACGGCAGCGCCGTAGTCTCCCGACATCCCCATCGACAGTTCGGGGAGGTGGTGTCCGTCCCGAGTCATCTGTTCACGCAGTGTCCGCAGCAACCTGAATGCCGCCCGCTGCACTCGCTCATCGACACTGTACTCGGCCATGGTCATCAATCCGCACAACTGCAACCCACCGAGTGAGCGCGTGGCGTCGAGCAGCGCCGGCAGCGCGGCCGGTTCGACCCCGCCCTTCTGCACCTCGTTCGAGCAGTTGACTTGGATCAGGATCGGCTGCGCCACCCCTGGCAGGCACCGCTGATCGAGCTCCTCCGCCAGATCGAGTCGATCGACCGAGTGGATCATCCCAAACCGACCAACGACCAAGCGAGCCTTCTTCCGCTGCAGGGTCCCGATCAAGTGCCACTCCACCGGGACGTCGGCGCAGTCGTCCTGCTTCGCGAGGGCTTCCTGCACCCGGTTCTCGCCCACCGTGCGAAGTCCGGCCGCCCAGGCCGATCGCACCGCCTCGGCACCGTGCCCTTTGGTGACCGCAACAATTCGCACCGGGTGCGTCCACCCACCCGCCTGTTGCCGCGCAGCAATGACGCCGCGTATCTCGGCCAGTCGGTCCTGCAGGGCCGAATCGGACATAGCCGGGAAATATAGACCATTTGGCCCCCGAATCCGCCCCCCAAGCGCTCGGGGACCCCCGGAAAATCGGACGGTTCCCCTCCCCCCCTGCCGCCCGGGGGAGATACCTTTCGCGGTCGGCCACCCGTCGACCATCCTCGATTCCCAAGACCTGTGCCATGACCCACCCCGAGTCCGACGTCACCCGGCTGCTGCAGGCTGCATCGGATGGCCACCCCGAGGCGCTCTCCGAGCTCCTGCCGGTGGTCTACGACGAGCTCAAGCGGCTGGCCGCCTCCCAGCTCAGGCGGGAACGGGACGACCATACCCTGGGCGCCACCGCCTTGGTCCATGAGGCGTTCCTCCGGCTGGCCGGCAACCAGCCCGCCGCCTGGGAGGGCCGGTCCCACTTCTTCGGGGTGGCATCGCTCGCCATGCGGCGGATCCTGGTCGAACACGCCCGGCACCGGAACGCCAAGAAACGGAGTCGTCAGCAGCAGGTCACCCTCGACTCCCGCTTCGAGATGGCCCAGGCCGCCCCGAGCGAGGAAATTGTCGCCGTCGACGAAGCCCTCGGACGGTTGGCGCTGCTCTCGCCTCGGCAGGCCAAGGTGGTTGAACTTCGCTATTTCGTCGGCATGTCGATCGAAGAGACCGGGGCGCTCCTCGACCTTTCTCCGGCGACGGTCAAGCGCGATTGGACGCTCGCGCGCGCTTGGCTGCAGCGAGAACTGACCCCCTCCGACGCGTGAGCCTCTCCCCCGATCGCTGGAACGCCGTCTCGGAGCTGTTCGCGGAGCTGGTGGAGCTACCGCCAGCGACCCGGGAGGCCCGGCTCGAACAGCTCGACACCGACCCCGAGGTGCGTGCCGAGGTGCGATCGCTGCTTGAGGCGGCTGCTGTTGCGGGCGACCGCTTCGAGCACGGCCCGCTCTTCGAGATGCCGGGCGGGACCAACCTCGCCGGACAGCGGATTGGTGCGTGGCAGATCACCCGCGAAGTCGGTCGGGGAGGAATGGGGACCGTCTATGAGGCCCACCGAGCCGACGACGCCTTCCGCAAGCGCGTGGCCATCAAGGTGCTCGCCGTTCATGGCGACATCATGCAGTCGATGCGACGGTTCCACCGGGAGCGCCAGCTCCTTGCGCGGCTGGAGCACCCCAACATCGCCACCCTGCTCGACGAAGGGATCACGCCCCCCGGTGAACCGTTCTTCATCATGGAGTTCGTCGAGGGCCAGCCGATCGACCAGTGGTGCGCATCCCGGAAGCTGGGCGTCGCGGCCCGACTCGAGCTCTTCCAGCAGGTGGGGGCCGCCGTCCAGTACGCCCACGAACGCCTCGTGGTGCATCGCGACCTGAAGCCCGCGAACATTCTCGTCACCACCGACGGCACGGTGAAGCTGCTCGATTTCGGGATCGCGAAGGTCATCGACCCCAGCTCCGATGACGCCGAGCCACTCACCCGCACCGGCGCACTCCCGATGACGGCAGCCTACGCCTCTCCGGAGCAGCTTCGTGGCGATCCCGTGGCCACAGCAAGCGATGTCTACTCGCTGGGTGTGGTGCTCTACGAATTGCTCACCGGCAAGCGGCCGTTCCCGGCCACACCGTGGGGCGTCGCCCCGCCGGATCGGGATGCGCCGACCCTGCCGAGTCGCGCGGTGAGCGAGGCAGCAGCGAGCAGCATGAGCGAGGGCACGGTCGCGCGCGTGCGCCGCGCATTGGTGGGAGATGTCGACAGCATCGTCCTCATGGCCATGCGGCCCGAGGAAGCCCGGCGCTATCGCTCGGTCCAGCAATTCACCGACGACATCGAACGACAGTTGTCGGGGCGTCCAGTGGTCGCCCAACCCGACACGCTCCGCTATCGCCTGCGGAAGTTCGTGGGACGCAACCGTGCTGCAGTGGTGGCGGCTGCCCTGACGCTCACAGTCATGGCCTCGGCCACGCTGATCTCGTTGCATCAGGCTTCGGTGGCCCGCACCGAACGCGACCACGCGATTCTCGAGCAGCAGCGCACCCAGCAGGTGACGCAGTTCTTCCAGGATGTCCTCTCCACCGCCAAGCCTCAGGAAGGAGGCCGCGCCCTCACCGTGGTCGAGGCGATCGACATGGTGATCCCGCGCATCGACCGCACCTTTGCCCGGCAACCCGACCTCCGCGCGGCGATCAAGAACACCCTCGGCTCGACCCTGACCGACATGGCGCTGTTCGAAAGGGCGGTCCCGCTCGTCAAGGACGCCCTCCGACTGCGCGATTCCCTCGACGGCAATGCCCCCTCCCGCGAGCGCGCCGACGCGCTGTACAATCTGGCGGGACTCGAGGTGGAGATCGGCTCCAGCATCCGCGCTGAATCGCTGTATCGGGCATCGCTCGACATGTACGGCCGGTTGCCGCGCGTGGACTCGGTCGAGATCTATCGCGGCTTCAACAACCTGGCGGGTTCGGTGCTCAGTCAGGGACGGCTGCAGGACGCCATCGACCTCTATGGGCACATCGCCGATCGCCTCGCGGTCATGGCCCCGCGTGACACGATCGTCCAGGTGGTGGCGCTCACCAACTATGCCACCGCGCTGGCACAGGTCGGACGCGCTGCCGAGGCCGAGCCGCGCTTTCGTCAGGCGCTCGCGCTGGCGGAAGCAGTACGCGGCCCCGACGACCCGAGGGTCGCAACCATCCTGCAGCCACTCGCTGGCACCCTGATGTTCGAACGGCGCTTTGCGGAAGCGGAAACGACCGGGCGACGGGCCTGGGAGATCGACCGCAAGGCACTCGGCGATGACAACCCCATCACCCTCTCCGCGTTGCGGATGCTCATCAACATTCTCGGTGACGGCGGCAAGTGCGCAGATGCACTCCCCTACTCCCGCTCAATCGTGGCACTCCGCGGCCACGGCCTCTCCGAGCAGGACGCCTCGCTCGGCACCGCCCTGCTCTATCTCGGCTGGTGCGAGGCAGTGCTCGGCAAGCCAGCGGAGGGAGAGCACTCGGTGCGCGAAGGACTCAAGCTGCGGGTGGCGGCGTTCCCGGCGAATCATTGGGCCATCGCCAACGCGGAAAGCATGCTGGGGGACGTCCTCGCCCGCCTCGGGCCGACTCGGGCAGCCGAGGCCGAGCGACTGCTGCGACACGGCTACGACGGGATGCGTCGCGAACTTGACCCACAGCACATGCGCGTCGTCGATGCGCGCAATCGCCTCGCAGGATTCCTTCGCGCCCAAGGAAGAACGGATGAAGCAGTGAAACTCGAGACCGCGAGCAAAACCGTCACCCCCTAGCCTCCGTTCTCCGTTCTCCGTACTCCGTTCTCCGTTCTCCGACTACTGCTTCCCCCGGATCATCCGCAGCAAGACCATCGGCGTGCTGTCCTGCGTCAACCGAGCGGCGCGCTCCAGCAGGCTCACGGACTTGGCGGTATCTCCGCGGAGGAAGTACCCGGCACCGGCCTGCACCATCGGCAGCGCGAGTGTGGCAGCCATCGCCGCGTTGGTGGGGTCGAGTGTCCCGGAGCGTGCGTCGAGTAGACGGCCATAGCGCCAACTCTCCGAGGCGAGTCGCCGGGTGGCCTCAAGATCGATGCGTGGACTCGAAGGATCCTGGGAGAGTCCCTGAGAGAGCCCGGTCGAATCCGGCGGCACCATGGGCAGCACGAGGGCGAGCCCCTGCATCACCAGATGCGGTTGCAGGCCGAACAACCGCCCTGCTGCCGTCACTGACCATGCGATTGGCCGACGACCGGCGTTCTGCTGCAGGATCTCAAGCGCGACGGCATCCTTGCCATAGATGGCCTCGTCCTTGGCCACGTGCGCCACCAAGCTGTCGGGCAGGTGCATGACCAGGTCTTGCGTGGCCAGAAAGGGAGTGAATCCTGCGATCGACGCGTCGTCCATCTCGAAGAGAGGCCACGTCACGGTTGGCGCCTGAACATCTCGCCAGACGGCAGCGAGCCCGGTACGATCCACCGGATCGGGTCGCCCGTCGCGCAACTGCCGCATGTACCACGGCGTTTCGGCCAACGCCAGACAGACGACCGAGACGTCGCGGCGAATGCCATCAACAGCCTGCGCGTGCCAGAGCGGGAAGGTATCGTTGTCGCCATAGGTGAAGAGGATGCCACCCGGCGGCACCGATTGCAGCAGCGCACGAGCGAAGTCCTGCGCGAACGTCTCGTCGGGATTGCCCTGCCGCGATGCCGCTTTCCAGTTCAGCACCACGGGGAGCAGCGCGACCGCGAGCACCGCGTACCCAGCCGACCAGCGCGTCACGCCCGCTCGTCGCACAGCGATGCGCGAGAGTTCGGCTGCACCGATGGCGGCCCAGACACCCCATGCAACGAAACTCGCCACGAAGAAGTAGTCCCGTTCGCGGACTTCGTGATCGGTCAGCTGCGTCCAGCGATCCCAGCCGATCGACGGCCCCGGTTTGAAGTCCATGTACAGCACCAGCCCAAGGCCGGTCACCACGAAGAGCGTGCCAAGGAGGGCGAAGCCTCCTCGATCAGTGCGCTGCTGCCGCGCCGCGCCGATGACTCCGAGCGCGGCGAAGAGCAGTGACACGATAATTCGCCACGGGGGGCTCGGTACGGTCGGTCCGATGGACTTGGCCCACTGCCAATCGAAGTATTGAGCGTAGTTGGCCAGCTGGAAGCCGAGCAGGGCAAGCGAGCGACCCGGGTTGCCGACGCCGTGAAGCACCGTGGGATCATCCAGGGGAGTGCGCACCGGGTACTGGGCCCGACGGACAACGCCAAGCAGCGCATCCCAGGTGGACGGATCCGCCTCGTTGATCCACGGCCCCTGCCGAGCGCGGAGCAGGAGAAAGAGATAGGTCGAGACGCCCACGGCCACGATCAGGAACGCCACGGCGGCGAACGCTGACTGGCGCGCACGCACACCGAGACCCGCCGCGCCGAGCGCCAGCACGCCGGTCACGATGGTCAAGGTGGTGTTCCCCAGCCCGAGCGCGATGAGCAGCAACCAGATGCTGCCGACGATCGCAATGCGCGCCCACTCGCTCCGTCGCAACTGCGCATCGCCGAGGGGATCCCGTCGCGCCTCGACCATCAGCATCACCACCAGCGCCGGTCCAACCAGGAGGGCCAGCAGGTGATTGCCAATCGAGATACCACCGAGGTAGAGCGCCATGAGCAGCAGGCGGCTGCCTTGGTCCGTGGTCCGCGCCTCCCGCCATCGCACCGCGATCCATGCCACAATCGCGACCAGCAGCATCGCGGTGGAGTAGACCTCGGTCTCGGTCGAGTTCTGCCAGGTGGTGTAGCCGAACGCGGTGAGGAGCACGGCAGCGATCCCCGCGCCCACCGCCAGCCGCGACCGCGCAACGCCGTCGGCATCGATTCCCATGCGGCGCACGCTGTCGTGCGCCACCAGAAACCAGCAGCCCGAGGCGAGTGCTGCACAGGACGCACTGAAGAGATTGAGGCGCCAGGCGTAGTTGCCGATCGGCAGCAGCATCCCCCAGACATGGGCCACAAGCACAAAAAGCGGCGTGCCCGGTGGGTGGGGAATTCCCAGGGTACGCGCCGCCGCAATCAATTCTCCAGCATCCCAGAAGGTCACGGTCGGCGCCAGCGAGGCGAGATATCCTGCGAGCACCACGGCCACCATGAGCGCGGCGGCACGATAGGGCGGTCGCGACATGCTCATGCGCGCGCCCGGAGAATGGCCTCGCCCACCGCCAGCGCATCAGCCACGGCCGCAGGATCATGCACCCGGAAGAGTCGGGCGCCCCGGTCGAGTGCCACTCCGCAGGCCGCCGCAGTGGCGCGATCGCGATCCGACACATCGCGATCGACGGGTGTGACCAGGAATCGCTTCCGCGAGACACCAACCAACACACCAAAGCCGAGTGCGACCAGCGCGTCGAGCTGGTTGAGCAAGGTGAAATTCTGTTCGGGCGTCTTGGAGAAGCCGAAGCCGGGGTCGAGGATGATGCTTTCGGCAGGGAGGCCCGCCTCCATCGCCAGTGCCGCGGAAATGGCCAGCTCTCGCGACACGGCCCCGCAGACATCACCGCTGTAGTCGGCCCGTGCATAGGAGGCGAGTTCGCCCAACGGGCCGCGGGAGTGCGAGAGCACCACCCCTGCGCCGCGCGCGGCGGCCAGCGGAAGCATCGCTTCGTCGTGGCGACCCGCGGTTACGTCATTGATGATCACGGCGCCTGCATCGAGCGCGAGGCGGGCTGTATTCGCATGCACCGTGTCGATGGACAGTGGCACGGTCGGGTGGCGTGCGGCCAACGCCGTGAGCACCGGCAGCACGCGACGCTGTTCCTCCACCTCGCTCACCGGACTGGCCCCCGGTCGGGTGGACTCGCCGCCGACATCGAGCAGCGTGGCACCGCCATCGAGGAGGACCTCGGCGTGGGCGAGCGCGTCCTCGACGGTGAAAAATCGTCCAGCATCGGAAAAGGAGTCGGGGGTCACGTTCACGACGCCGACCATCACGGGATGGTCGAGCGAGATCGTGCCGCGCGCGTGGCGCCATGCGACCAGCAATGCTGCGGGGAGAGCCATTCCGATGGCGGTCGCGAGGGCCTGCACCGGCTCGGGCTGCACCCATGGCCTGGCGAACGCACCAAGACGAGCGCGTGGACCGGCAAGGATCAGCCAGTCTGCGCCGGTCACCAGCTCGAGTCCGAGGCGGGAGGCCACCATGACCATCGCCTCGATCACCGACGCATCGACTGCCCGGACATCGAAGGCGGTGACGTCCAATCCGGTTGACGCGAGGAGAGACAAATCGCCCTCCCATCCGTGGGACAGGAGGGCGTCACGGATCGCGGCGGGGCCGCGATCCGAGAGCGGTGTGACGATCACGCGCCGGCGGGTTCGGCGGGCGGCGCTCCGAGCATCGGGGAACGGAGACCGGTCGACTCGGCGCGCGGGATGGCCGGCGGTGCGACGTTCGACAGCGGCGGCGGATCCTGGCGCGGCGGCAACGGCAGGTTGCGCGCCAGCAGGTCAAGATCCTCGCGGTCGATCGTTTCGCGTTCGAGCAGCGCCAGCGCGATCCGCTCGAGCAGGTCACGATGCTCCGTGATCACCCGCACCGCCGTCTCGTACGCCTCGTCGATGAAGCGCTTCACCTCACCATCGACCATCTGCGCGGTCTGTTCCGACGTCTCCCGACGGCTGCCGAATTCGCGCCCGAGGAAGACCTCCTGCTCCCGCTCTCCCACCGACATCAGCCCAATCACCTCGCTCATGCCGAACTGGGTGACCATGCGGCGGGCCAGGCCGGTGGCTCGTTCGATGTCGTTGCCCGCGCCGGTGGTGACGGCACCCTTGCCGAAGACGATCTCCTCGGCGGCACGGCCACCAAAGAACATCGCCAGCGAGCCGATCAGCCAGTCGCGGGTGTAGTTGTGCCGATCGACCTCGGGGAGCGAAGCGGTCAGCCCCATCGCGCGACCACGCGGGATGATCGTCACCTTGTGCACCGGATCGCTGCCCGGGGTCTTCATCGCGACCACGGCATGACCAGCCTCGTGGTAGGCGGTGAGGCGCTTCTCCTCTTCGGTCAGCACCAATGACTTCCGCTCGACGCCCAGCTGCACCTTGTCCTTGGCTTCCTCGAAATCGGCCATGTCGACCGACGACTTGTTGCGCCGGGCCGCGAGCAGTGCCGCCTCGTTGACCAGGTTGGCAAGATCGGCGCCCGCCATTCCCGGCGTGCCCTTCGCGATGGTCGCCAGGTTCACGTCGGCGGCCAGCGGGATCTTGCGTGTGTGCACCCGCAGGATTCCCTCGCGGCCACGCACATCCGGCGCGTCGACCACGATGGTCCGGTCGAAACGACCGGGGCGCAGCAGCGCGGGATCGAGCACGTCGGGTCGGTTGGTGGCGGCAATCAGGATGACGCCATCATTGGACTCGAAGCCGTCCATCTCCACCAGGAGTTGGTTGAGGGTCTGCTCCCGCTCATCGTGTCCGCCGCCGAGGCCGGCACCACGGTGCCGACCGACCGCGTCGATTTCGTCGATGAAGATGATGCAGGGCGCATGCGCCTTGCCCTGCTCGAACAGGTCGCGTACCCGCGAGGCACCGACGCCGACGAACATCTCGACGAAATCGGAACCCGACATGGAGAAGAACGGGCGACCGGCCTCGCCAGCCACGGCCTTCGCCAGCAGCGTCTTGCCGGTCCCCGGCGGGCCCACCAGCAGGGCTCCCTTGGGGAGCCGCCCGCCGAGTCGGGTGAATTTCTGGGGATCCTTCAGGAACTCGATCACTTCCTGGAGTTCGACCTTCGCCTCGTCCGCGCCTGCCACATCAGCAAACGTCACCTTCGGTGTGTCACCGGTGAGCAGCCGAGCCTTGGACTTCCCAAACGAGAAAGCGCGATTCCCCCCGGCCTGCATCTGCCGGAAGAGGAACCACCAAAGCGCGATGATGACCAGCCAGGGAAGCGCCGTGATGAGCAGCACGGCGAGGCCGTCCTTGGCCTGCTTCGCCTCGATGGCGACACCGGCCTGCTCGAGGCGCTGCAGCGTGGCCTCCGAGTTGGCCACCGGCAGGAGCACGGTGAAATCGGTGGTCGGATGTGTCGGATCCGTCTCCGGCTTGACCGAGTGCTTGAACTGCCCGCGAAGCAATTTACCGTCAATGATCTCCACGGAAGCGACGTTGCTCGCATCGAGTTCATGCACGAAGGCGGTGTAGGTGAATTCGGTCGGCGATCCCTTCCGCGAGACGAACTGCACCAGGGCAATCACCAGCAGGATGCCTAGCGCCCAGAGCGCGAGGTTCTTGCTGACGGGGCCGAGGCCCGGAGACGGCGGACGGGGAGCATTGCGATCAGGCATCAGAGCAGGTCACCAATGAATGGCAGATGGCGGTAGTCTTCCGCGTGGTCGAGGCCGTAACCGACCAGGAACGCGGGGGGAGCCGTGAAACCCGTCCAGCGGAGCTCGGGGATGGGTTGCGGCAGCAGTTTCTTGTCCAACATGGCACAGACGGCCAGTGAGGCCGGATGCTTCTCTGCCAGCAGGCCGAGCAGTTTCTGCATCGTCCGGCCGCTGTCGATGATGTCTTCCACGATCAGGATGTGCTTGCCCTCCAGCGGGGTCTCCGGCGAATAGAGTAACCGGACATTACCACTGGACACCGTGCCGCTCCCGTAGGAGCTGGCGACGAGGAAATCGAGATGGATCGGCCGGTTGATCTGGCGGACCAGGTCGCTCAGGAAGATGAAGCTTCCCTTGAGCAGCCCGAGCACCAGGACCTCGCCATCGGGATAGGCGTCGGTGATCTCGGCGCCGAGCTCCTTGACGCGAGCAGCAATGGTCTCTTCGTCGAACACGATCCTCAGATCGCGCCCACCGGCCCGCCGCTTCATCTCAGGAGATAGCACACTCGACATGCAACGCCTCGGTTCCTTGCAAGGGAATGCAGCAGTCCGATCGACAGATGCCCGGCACCCACACGATCGTCGCGCTGTCGCGTCGCGCGATCACCGGCCAATGGGGGCGACGACGCGGCGGAATCCGCGCCTCCCGGAACAACACGCTGATCGCGCGCGATCCCTGCCCACCCAAGGGACGAATCCGATCGCCGGGGCGCCACGTCCGAGCGACGTACTGCCCCGGGGACAATGTGGTGGCCCAACCTGCCCTGGCGACTTCCGCCGCCAGTGCACGAGCGACTGTCAGTCGCGCCTCGCCGACGCCAACCTCACCGTCCAGTTCGAGCGGATACTCCAGTTCAGGAGTTCCGCAGCGCTTCAAGTAAAACGTCAGCCGACCCTGCGCGAGTTCCGCGTCGAGCCGACTCGACAAAGCCACCGTCCCGCTGCCACTCCCTGCCAGAAGGAGTCGATCGATTGCCGCCAACCGTCTAGCGCCCAGCGGCACGCCGAATCGACGCCCGAGGGCCGCCAGAACGGCATGCCGCACCTCCGAACGATACCCCAGCAGGGTGGGTGCTGCAACGGAAATGCCAGACGCGGTCGCCTGGTGTTCCAGTGCTGGAACGAGCTCGGGGACCGCGTCCCACGCCCGACGCGCCTCGCCGGCCTGTCGCGCCGCTGCGCTCAGTCGCGGCACCAGGTCGGGCAATCGCGCCTCCAGTCGGGGCAGGATTTCGGTCCGGAGCCAGGACCGAAGGTGGCGTGGATCCCGATTCGCGGGATCATCCCACCAGGTGAGTCCGTGACGCCTGAGGTGGTCGAGCAGCTCCTCCCTTCCAATGCTGAGCAGCGGGCGCAACCAGGGCCCCCGGCGAGCGGCCATCGCCGCCAGCCCAGCGGGACCGCTGCCCCGCAGCAGGCGCAACAGCACCGTCTCCGCCTGATCCTCAGCGTGATGCGCGAGCACGATCATTGGGGCATCGGCCGCGCGCGCCAATGCCCTCAGGGCACGCCGACGAGCCCCTCGAGCCCGGGTCTCGGAACAGTCTGCCCCGAGCTCGAGTCGAACGGCGTGAAAGGGCACTCCGCGGAGTGTGGCGGCAGCGGCGACCTGCTCTGCCACTTGGGCGCTCTCGGGACCAATGCCGTGGTCGACGTGACCGACGACCAGGGGCCGCCCGTGCAGTGCTGTCGGCAAGGTGAGGAGGTCGAGGAGGGCGACCGAGTCGGGGCCCCCCGAAACGGCCAACAAACAGCGCGCCCCCGCAGGCGCGAGGGCGTCGAGCGCACTGGAAACCCGCCACACCAGGTCGTGGTCCTTCGTGGTCACCCCGCCGCCCCACTCGCTGACGGTAGCGTGACCTCCTCGAAGGGCTCCATATGTACCAGCACATTTTCCACCGCCGGCAGGGCCTGCCGAATCGCGGTCTTCACGCAGCCGGAAAGAATGTGGGCGTCATGGAGCGAGAGCGACGGATCGGCCTGAACGTGGAGGTCCACCAGAAAGCGAGTGCCGACCTTTCGCGCCTTCAATTTTTCGATGCGGATGACCCCCTCGACACCGGTGGCCGCCTCCGCCACACGATCGATGATGACCGTGTCCGGCGCCCCGTCCATCAATTCGTGCACCGCCGGTCGCAGGATGTGGAACCCGTTGTAGCCGATGACCAGCGACGCCGCGATGGCTGCCGCACCATCGCACCAAGCCCATCCCGGTCCACCGATGAGCGCGGCCGAGATGCCGATGAACGCGGTGGCGGAGGTGATGGCGTCGGCCCGGTGGTGGTGCGCGTCAGCCTCGACGGCGCCGCTCCCGACATCGTGGGCGACCTTGAGCACGGTGCGGGCCAGCCCCTCCTTCACCAGGATCACCACGATCAGCACCACGAGCGTGAATGGTGCGGGCGCATTCCGCGGGACCAGGATCTGATTGGCCCCCTTGAGGGCAATCGCCGCTGCCGCGCCGCAGAGCATCAGGCCCACAATCGCGGCCGACAGTGGTTCGGCCTTGCCATGCCCATAGGGATGATTCTCATCCGCCGAGAGGGATGAGAGATGCAGGCCGGTCCAGACCACCAGCGACCCGCCGATGTCGGCCACGGATTCGACCGCGTCGGCGATGAGCGCGTAGGAGTGGCCGAAAATGCCGGCGAGTCCTTTGACAATGGCAAGCGCTGCATTGGCCAACGCGCCATACCCGGCGAAGCGCATGCCGCGCGCGAGCTGGCTCTCGGTGCTGACCATCAGGCCGCGCGCCGGCGCGTCATGGCGACAACCGTCCGCGCTGCCACCCAGTGGTGGTATCGCGCCGGAAACGAATGCGATCGTGCAGGCGACTCGGCCGACCCTGCCAGAACTCGATCTCGTCGGGAATCACGCGATAGCCGCCCCACTCCGGCGGCATCGGAATCTCCGCCCCCTCGAATTCGCGCGTGAGCTCGGCAACACGCCGTTCGAGTTCCGCTCGCTCTGCGAGGAGTTCACTCTGGTGCGATGCCCAGGCACCGATTCGCGAACCGATCGGTCGGCTGCGGAAGTATTCCCACGATGTCGCCTGATCGAGGCGCTCCACCCGGCCCGTGACGCGCACCTGTCGTTCGAGTGCATCCCAGTAGAAGACGAGCGCCGCATGCGGGTTCACTGCGAGCTCACGCCCCTTGCGTGATCGATACGAGGTATAGAAGACGAAGCTCTCCCGGTCGATGCCCTTCAGCAGGACGATACGCGCACTCGGCCTCCCGTCAGCATCGGCGGTCGCCAGCGTCATGGCGTGCGGCTCGGGCAGCTCGGCCGCCTCCGCCTCATCGAACCAGCGGCGGAACTGGTCGAACGGATCGTCGGCGACCGACGCATCGTCAAGCGCGGCCTTGGCGTATTCCCGTCGGCGATCGGCCAGGTTCATCGGGTCAGCTCCCGGCGCTGTTGCACCGCACGCACGACGGTGAACCCCCGTGCGAGATAGTTGGGGAGTGCTGCCGCTCCATCGAGCGAGCAGGTGTTGAGCGTCACCCGTGGTGCCGCCATTTGCCAGGCCCGGCGCACCGCCTCGGTAAGCAGCCAGCCACCCAGCCCGCGCCCAAGGAAACCGGGGGCAAGTCCGAAGTAGCGAATCTCCGTCGACTCGGCCGAGCGCGCCAGCTCGAAATATCCCACGACACGGTCTCCTTCACGAGCGGTCCATAGTTCCACGTCGGGGCGATCGATGGCCGCGCGCCATTCGCCCTCGCCCCAACCGAGCCGATCCAGCCACTGGTAGCCATCGCCCACCAGCCGATAGAGCTGGGCCGCCAGATCGACGGCCTCCGGCGGCGGTTCCCGTCGAAGGGTGACCTGCGAACTCACGGGCCGGGCCGGGCGCAGCTGGTCCGGTCCGGTCATCTCGAGATAGGTGACCACCACATCCACGGCGGTCGTCACGCGGGAATCACCGTGCCGCTGCACGGGCCGAAGCCGATCGACACCGCCCCGTCCCGTCGCGCGAGGCCGTGCATGATCACCTCGTCGCCGTCTTCGAGAAACGTGCGGCTCTCGCCGTGAGGGAGTGGCAACGGTTCGCTGCCGCGCCAGGTGCGCTCCAGCAGGCAGCCGCGCGAGTCTGGCGTCGTGCCCGAGATGGTGCCCGAGCCGAGCAGGTCGCCGGGATGAAGATTGCAGCCGTTGCTGCCATGGTGCGTCACCAGTTGCGCGGGCGTCCAGTACATCGCCTGATCGAAGTTCGCCCGGCTCACCAGGATGGGCGCGTCGCCACGCGCACGCATCGCGGCCGTCGAGAGCAGCACCTCGAGTTCAATCGCAAGCGACCAGTCCTCGGGCACCTGCAGGTAGGGCAGCGGTGCCGGGTCGCTCGCGGGGCGCGGCGCCGGTGCGGTGCGGAATGGCAGCAGGGCCTCGGTGGTCACCACCCATGGCGAGACAGTGGTCGCGAAGTTCTTGGCGAGGAACGGGCCGAGCGGCTGGTATTCCCATGACTGCACGTCACGCGCCGACCAATCGTTCAGCAAACAGAACCCGAAAATGCGCGAGCTGGCCTGCGCCGCCGGCACGACCTCGCCGATGGCATTGGTGCCCCCGATGAAGAGGCCCATTTCGAGTTCGTAGTCAAGCGAGCGGCTCACCCCATAGTGCGGCTCGGTCGCCTCGGCGGCCTTGAGCTGGCCATGCGGCCGGCGCACCGGTGCGCCGCTCACCATGATCGACGAAGATCGACCGTGATACCCGATGGGAATCCACTTGTAGTTTGGCAAGAGCGGATTGTCGGGACGAAACATCGACCCCACGTTGGTCGCGTGGTGAATCGAGGCATAGAAGTCGGTGTAGTCGTGAATGTGGAACGGCAGCCGGAAGTCGAGCGACTCAATCGGCCGAAGCGTAAGGCGCAGTCGGTCGGCCTGATCGACATCGCTGAGCGCATCACTGAGCGCGAGGCGCACCGCGGTCCAATCCTCCGGCGGCCGCGCGGCAAAGGCATTGAGATCGGCGGCAGCGAGCGTACTCCGCACCGACTCGCCCAAGGCGTGTCCCCACCCCTCGGCGAGCGCCATCGGGAGGTGGAGCGCCTGATCCCCGATCGCCACCACCAGCGCACCGCGGGTCCCTTCCTGTCGCACCGAGGCAAACGGAAGATTCTGCACGGGGAACTGAGCATGGCCATTGGCTGATCGGACCCAGCTGGTCCTCTCGGGGTCGTGCGAGCGATCAAGACGGTTCATCCCAGGGCCTCATGGTGGAGTTCGTCAACCGGCTCGCGGAAGGAACACGAACCGAAGCCGAGGAAGGCCGTGGCGCGAGTGGCGGCCAGTTCCTCAAGCGTGAAACGGTCGTCACGCCAGGCCATGCCGGAGTCGTCGAGTGTGAAGTGGCTGGCATCGGCGTCTTCGAGCAGCGCCTGCGCCGTGTCGCTCGATCCGCCGCGCAACAGATGCGCGGTGGCAAGCAGCACGTTCACGAAACCGTACATCATGTCGCGGGCTGCATCGACGGCGTAGGTGAGCGGATATCTCCCCCGGATCGGATGGTGCAGGCCGGCGGTCGCCTTGAACGGGACCCGATGCTGGGTGACGGCAACCAGAAAGGCCGTGAGATCCGATGGCGCGGGGAAGAGATCGGGCACCACCCCACCGGTGCGCACCTTGGCGAGGAGCGCTGCATCCTTCATGGCGACGACCAACGCCTGGTATGGACCCGCGATCGGCACCTCGATATGACGACGATACGTCGATGGGATCGAAGCACCGATGGTGCCGACCTGCGTCGGAGTACTCGCCTTGCATTCAGTGGAATCGACGACGATGCCCTTGGCGGCCCACGCCGCATTGAAGCCCTCGATGCGCGCGAGGTCTTCGGCGATCGCCAGACCCATCACCGCGGAGAGCCGCCATGGGTCATCGACGGGAGGCGCGATCGACAATTCCTCCACGGCCCTGGCAAGCTCCGGGAGTCGGCCGGCGGCCACCACGAAGCGCCCGAGCATCCAGCGATCGGGGGATCTGCGGTAGTCATGGTAGTGCCGCACCGCCTCGACCATGGTACAGGTCGCGGGGGGAAAGAGCCCGGCGTAGTCGACAATTTCGGAAAAAGCGTCCCGCATGCGCTCCATTCCGCTGGGGTGGAGGACGACGCGGAAATCTAAGCTGGCAGGATCGGCCCGGGGTGCCCGGGCCGGAACGCGCGCAGGTCAGGCGTTGGCGTGCAGCATGGTCGGGAGCCGGCGCAGGCGGTTCAGGGCTTGGGCGCGCAGTTGACAGACGCGCGACTCGGTGACGCCGAGCTCGGCCGCGATTTCGCGGAGAGGACGCTCCTCGAAGTAGGAGCGAGCCACGACGAGCCGCTCACGCGGGGGCAGCGAGTCGAGCGAGGCCTGGATGGCCCCACGCCGTTCCGCGGCCTCGAGCGACTCATGGATCTCCTCGGCGGTGTCATCGCCGACCCGTTCGAAGAGCACCTGGCCATTGGGCTCGGCGTCGAGGGAGACGGCCCCTGAATTCGCTGAGCGTTCGCGCCAGCGATACACCGTGTCGTGATCGACCCCGAGATGCTGGGCGACCTCGCCACTCGTCGGAGCACGTCCCTGCTTCTGTTCCAGCGCCGCGACGGCGCCGTCGAGGGCACGGACATGGGCGCGGTCGGCGCGCGACAGCGGATCTCGTGCCCGGAGATCATCGAGAATCGCACCTCGGATGCGTCGCATCGCGAAGGTCGAGAAGGCGAGGCCACGATCGATATCGAAGCCATCCATCGACTGAAGCAGGCCGACCGAGCCTGCGGAGACCAGCTCCTCGAGGGAGACGGCGTCGCGCACGCGCGGCGCGACTTCGCGCGCGGCGTGATGTACCAGGCCGAGATAGCGACCGAGAAGTTCCTGTCGCGCGTCCTGATCTCCCTGATCGCGCCACCGCCGCCAGAGTGCATCGGTGCTGGTCTGTGTCTTCACGAAAAAGCCTCCCGTTGGGGGAGGCTCAAACAGCAAGAACTGCTCCACTGGCTCTCGGCAAAGCCAATGCCAGCACGGTATAGAGCGCCGTTGCCTCAATGCGACGGCAACGGCTCACGTCACTGTTTCATCGATGCCGCATGCGTGGCCGTGCCCGGTCTGCTGAACTCACCAGATCATTTCGGGATGCGACGCGCGAGGGCGCGGTAATACTCCTCGACGATCGCCCGGTATTCCGGGGGAATTTGACCTGTGGCGCCAAGCGCAGCCCGCCCGTCGACCCCGCCGTTGAACTTCCGCCACAGGTTGAATTCGAACGACTTCAACTGTTCGACGACCGCGGCCCGCAGTGCATCGGTCTTGCCGGGATCGCTCGAGACCTTCACTCCTTCGAGCTGGCGAAGCTGGTTGATTGCGGCATCGAGCTGGCTCACGTCGAGCCCTTGCTGTGCGAGATCGCGACGGAGCTGTTCGGCGTCCTGACGGCGGCTGGCGACCTCCCGGCCAAACTGCCGCGGATCATTTCCTGCGCCAGTGCCGGAGGGCACGCCACCGCCACCACCGCCTTGTTGTGATCTCCCGCCTTGCCTGTCCTGACCACCACGCTGTCCCTGCTGCTGCCCTTGGCCCTGCTGGCCCTGCTGGCCCTGCCCCTGCTGGCCCTGCCCCTGCTGGCCCTGCCCCTGCTGGCCCTGCCCTGGTTGACCCCGCTGACCCTGACCCTGCCGACCCTGCCCCTGTTGGCCTTGCTGGCCTTGTCGCTGACCCTGCTGGCCCTGGGCCATCTCCCGCCGAACTGTTGTGTCTGTCGCGGTCCGGTCACTCAGAGATTGTAGATCCTTCACCAAGTTGCGCGCGGCGTCGAGAGCGCGCTGCTGGCGCAGCTCAGGGGACTCGCCAAGGTTGCCAAGCGCGGTGTTCAGCTTGTCACCTACGGCGGTGAGCTGGTCGCGAATCTGGTTCTCAAACGCGCGCGCATACTCGCTCGAACCGTTGCGCATCACGCCCTTGGAATACTCCACTCGGTCCTGCAGCCGAGACTCGCGCATCTGATCGGCCGCCTGGGCGACGTCGGCGGCCGCCTTGGGCTGTTCCCGCCGGGCATCGCGTGCGACGCGATCAGCGTCCTGCTGCAGTTTGGTTATACCGTCGGTGAGGGCATCCTTCTGCTGATCGAGCTTGCCAGCCTGCGCGCCCCGCTCCGACGGAGGGGTCGCCGTGAGTGACGCCACATCTTTGGCGATGTCGCGCTGCCGTGCCGCAAGTTCCTGCGCGCGGCGCGCCAGATCCTTGATGTCATCCTGGCTCGAGTTGGCCCGCGCCTGGTCCACACTGCGCTGGGCATTGCGCAACCGGTCCAGGGCGTTCGCCGCCGCGCCTGGGGAACCCGCCGCGGCCCGACGAAGTGCATCGGCACTGTTCTGCATGTCGCGCGCAGCATCGGCCAGCTGCTGCGACTGCTTCTCGCGGGAGAGGCGCTCGAGCTGCCGGGCGGCACTATCGGCCTGACGCGCCAAGTCACGCTGTGCGCTCCCACCACCACTGCTTGCCTGCCGCTGCTGCTGCGACTGGGCGCCCTCCTGCCCGCGGGAGAGTGACGACGCTTGCCGCGTCGCTTGCTGCCCTTGTTGGCCACCGCCCCCCCCTCCGCCACTTCCACCACCCTGCTGCGGCAGGCGATTGGAGAGCGAATCGGCGGCCCGCTGCATCCGCTGATTGGCCTGCTCGATCCGGCTCGCAAGCTGCTTCAGCCGCTCGGCGGTCGAGTCGATCTGTTGCTGAGTGGAGCGCTCCGAGGAACTCTGGCTTTGGACGGCCTCGTACTGGTTCCGCATCTTGTCGGTCTGCAGCTCGAACAGATCGGCCAGGTCCTTGGCCTGCTGCTGACCGCCACCGCCGCCACCACCCCCACCGCCACCACCACCACCACCCATCCGCACCTGCACGTCGCGATTGAGCTCCTCAGCGCGCTGCAGGTGCTGGAGCGCCCGCTGCTCCGGTGGCAGGGCGATCCCCATCAACTTCCGGCCAAGCCCTTCCTCGGCACCCTTCATTTCACTTGCAGCGGTGTCGAGTTCGGCACGCACCGCGATGAAGCCAGTGTCGGTTTCTGCCACACGCCGGCTGGCCATCTGTTCAATCAATTTTGCGACGTCACTCTTGAGCTTTCCCTGGGCAATCGCAAGCGTGGTCGCGTCCTGGCCCCGTTCGAGCGAGGACTTCATGGCGCTGTCCCGCTGCCAATTGAAGGTGCCGACCAGCACCTGCTTCTGTCGCTGGGTCAGTTGTCCCGCGCTCTGGGCGCCGCCACCGCCACCCCCGCCCCCGCCCCCGCCCCCGTTGTCTTCGGCATGACTGTAGTTCGTGCCCAGACGACGCACCTCCATGAAGTAGAGGTCGCTCGACGCCTTGTGTCCGACGGCATCGCGGGCCTCGGCGTGATACGCGACAAGGTCACCCGGTTTGAGTTGGAACTCCTCGAGGAAGATGGTGTGCACCGCACGGAAGTCGGCGAGCGCCTTGCGCACGCTGTCGGTGAGCGCCACCCTGCGCTCGGTGCCGCCGTTCACGGAGAAGACCAGTGCCGCCTCGCTCACGCCGTAGTCATCATCGGCGCGCACCGTGATCGCCACCTCGTCCACCGCCGTCACTCGACTGTCGCTGCCGGGCTTCTCGATGGCAATGCGTGGCGCATGGTCCTGCAACGCCTCCACGGAGTGCTGCACGGTACCGGGCACCTCGATGCTGCTCGCCGCCTGCAGGTCAACACGGTAGAAACCGTCGCGATTCACCTTGAAGGAGCCGGTGAGCGCACCGTCGGCACCGAGGGTAAGGGGAAGGTCGGTGCCATCATCGAAGTGCAGTGTGCCACCCTTCACGGGCATCGTCGACGCCACGTTGACCAGCACCGTCGTCCCGATCACCGCGGCAACGTCGCCACCCTCATGCTGCTTCTCCGGAGGCATCCCGGTATATGCGGGAAATCGGAGTTCGAGGGTGAGCTGCTTGACGGTTGGAAGATCGGTGACCGTCAGGTGGAATTGTGCCGAGGCGATACCCGCGGCTTCCACGTAGTAGTTGGTGTTGCGCGTGATGTCGAACAGCCGCGCGGTATAGCCGTGGCCGGTGGAATCCACCACCATCGACACGCGGACCCAATCCTGGCTGCTGTCAGTGCGCACCAGCAGCTCGGCGCTCCCCGAGCTGAAGCCGTGGAGATCGGCCCGGATATCAAGCGCAGCGCCGCGCGGCACCTTCACATTGCCGGGGATCACCATGACGGCCGGGACAGGAGCCGCCTGGATGCTCGACCAGGGGACGAAGAGCAGCCTCGCGGCCTCGCGCAATGCTGCCGGCCCGAGCATCAGGAATGCGGCGCCGAGGGCGAGCACGCCGACGAGCCCGGCCATGGCCCGACGCGAACGCGGTTGTTCAATGCTGGCGCCGTGCTCGAGCGTGCCGAGGGCATTGAGTGCCCGCTGCACCACGCGGGCTGCGAGGGCTGGGGATGTGGCGGCCGGGTCGTCGGCGTGCAGCGCCTGCACGGCACTGAGGAAGGTCTGCCGCATCTCGGGCGCGTGCTCTTCGACGTAGAGGGCGACCTGCTCGTCGTCCACGCGCCGCATCGCAGGGATAACTACGAATCGCACCAAAGCCACGAGAATCACGAGATAGCCTATGCCCCGCACCAGCCAAGGACTCACGCCAGCGGGGACCAACATGGCGATCACGAAGCTGGCGAGCATCGCCACCACGACCGCCGCGAACAGGGCGACCATTCCCTCCAGCAGCACCCGCCGTCGCCAGTGTCGCCGCACCGCACCAACGGCGTCGCGCAGCTGGCGCGCTTCCAGCTCGATGTCCGATGCCTGAATCACGATGTGCCCCCTTCGCTCCCGGCTCCAACAATCTGGGCGGCAGTGCCTCGCCACCCACGGCTGGCCATCACGGTTTCGATTGCGAGTGCAACGACGGCCAACAGAAGCAGCCATCGCCATATACCCTGGCGGCCCTCGGCGTGTGCCAATGTCGCGGGATCGAGCGACGAGGCGACCGTGGTGTCAAGGCCGACACCTACCGGCAATTCACGCGGATCCATCGGGGTCAGGTCGGACTCGCGGGCAGGAGGGTTGGCAGCCACCACGGCAAGCGGCTCGCCCGAGGGACGGCCATCGTAGATGGTGTAGAACCCTGCCTCATCGAACGGAGCCGCTCGCTCACCCGCTCCGGACTCGGGACGCCAGAGGTCACCGGAGGGGGACTTGACCACGGGATTCTGAACGGCCGGGGGAACAAGGTAGGCCTCGCCAGTCGTGCGCCAGAACGGGGCGGCCGCATGTCCGGCGGCGTAGAGCGCCACATTCCTGAGAAATGGAAGGTAGGCCGGCTGCAGGGGGAAATCACCGGAAACGGCATCAAGGGGCGCCAGGTCGAGCAGCACTCTTCCCTCGCCTTCCTTCCGTTCCAGTAATGCCGGATTGCCGTCATCGAAGCGGGCCAGCACCAGCGCATCGGGCGTCGCCGACGCCTGCGCATATCGGAAGAAGTGCGCCGACCCGAGGGCCGCGTTCCCGCCCGCGCGAAAGGCTGCGAACACGGGATGGTCGAGTGCCGCGTCGCCGATCACTCCGCCTCGCTCGTCCCTGCGTTCCACCATACCACGAAGCGTCCCTGGCAACAGCGCCGACGAGAAGTTGCGGCCGCCGAGCCGAGTCCCACCCACCACGATGACGCCACCGCCCGCACGGATGTAGCCCAGCAGCGCCGTCCCGGCCTGCCCCGATGGCGGCGGCACATCGTCGAGAACCACCGTCGCCGCATCGCGAAGGATCTCCGCATCAAGGCTCGTCGCCGTGCGCCGCTCCACGGTGAGCGACGGCGCGCGGCCGGTGGTCAGGGCGTGCTCCAGGAAAAACGTTTCATCGGCCGGTGCATCCGGCGCGGCAATGAGGATCACCCGTTGGGTGACGTCCGGTGGAACCACTGCGGAGAAGGTGTCATCGGCGGCGAGCGAATCGGCGGTCGTCGTGACGACCAGGCGCACCCGGCCCGCGGGCAGGGTGACAGGATTGAACGCGACCGACTGGGTTCCCTCGGGATCGATGGTGACATCGCGCGTGCCATCGGGACGCCCGTTGATGCCAAGGGTGAGGTGCACCTTGCGTGGCGCACCGAGTCCGCGCGACACCAGACGTGCCGAGACGGCAAGCCGGCTCCGCTCTTCTCCCGGAAGCCGCTGCACCTCGAGGCCCACGATCCCGGTGTTGCCATGGGGCTTCGCACTCGCCGACACCGCGCGGACGTGGATGTTGCCGGGCAGGGTGAGTCCTGCAAGTCCGCCCGATCCGCTCCGTTGCAGGTCGGTCACCACGGCGATGGTGCCGCCGAGTCCGGGCTCCTTCTCGAGCACCTGCCGCCCGGCGCGCAGGCCGGCCGCGTAGCGCGTCCCCCGCGCCACCGGCTGGATCTGGTCCACCGCCGCCCGAGCCGCGGCATGATCGATAGTCATCGGCTGCAGGACGGTGGCATCCTCGTCGAAGGCCACGACCGACACCCGGTCATCACCGGCGAGTCCGTCGATGATCTGGTGCGCCGAATCGATCGCGGCCCGCCACACCGCGGTCTGCCCCATGCTCATCGAGCGATCGATCGCCAGCACGACGCGCTTGGTCCCCTTCCCCGTCGCGCTCTCCGGCTTGGGCCGGACGAATGGCCGGGCGAAGGCCAGCACGACAAGCACCACGACCAGAGCACGAAGCAAGAGGAGCGGCAGATCGGTGATTCGGCGACGGCGCGCGGTGGCGAAGGGAATCTTCTGGAGGAACATCAGTGATGGGAATCGCATGGGGCGTTCCCGCTCCCGGCGCCGGAGGTGCAGCATGATCGGCACGGCCAGCGCTGCGAAACCAGCGAGGAAAGCGGGGACCAGGAAGGCCAATGGCATCAGCGCGACCTGCTCCCCAGCATCCGGCGATCGAGGA
>JBBRBZ010000012.1:0-41534 GCA_038205305.1 Gemmatimonadales bacterium | reverse complement strand
GGAAAAGTTGAACGGCGGCGGGAGTTCTGCGGGATTCCAGCGGTGGAACAAAAAGCCTTACGTCCGAAGGAGTTACGCCATCGGCTGGTCGCCAGCTCCTTCAGTCGACGTTTCGGCGTGGGACGGCTCTCCCTCGGCGGCGGTGCCGGCATCTTCGCCCGCTGGCGGGCAGCACTCCTGCCGCATCTCCTGCCACTCTTGTTCGACGTCGCTCGCCATTCCCTGCAATCCCTGCCAAGCCTCAGCGAAGGCCGCGTCGACCCGTGCTTGGAGCTTGGCGGTGAGGGCATCAAGTTCGGTGACGAGCGACATGCTTCCTCCGGGTGGCGCGGGACGGTCCCACAGCAGAGTGTACTAGCCGGGGCTTCTACGCAACAACGGGAAACAGGCGCCGCTGGTTTCTCGGCTTCAACCCTTTGACCCCGGTCGGCAACTGATGCTGGGTCCGGCTCGATCTCCTTGCACCTGAAGCGCCCCTTGCCAGGGCAGCCCGTCCTTGACGCCTCGGTACAGGCGGCCCAAGGCGGCGATGACCGCGCGTTCGCCTCGCTCTACGATGCGCACGTGGGGCGGGTCTATGCCCTCTGTCTCCGGCTCAGTGCCGATCGACTCCTCTCCAGGGAGCTGGTCCGGGACATCTTCGTGCGCGTGTGGCAGCAGCTCCGGGCCTTCCGGGGCGAAAGCGGTTTTCCGGCCTGGCTGCATCGCATCGCCCTGGACACCATCCTCGAGGGGGGCCGGTCGGCGCACCGTCGGGGGGTCCGGCTCCAGATCGCTGCCGATTTCGCCGGCATGGGTGGGGATTTTGATGGACCAGCCCGACTCGCCGATCCGCACCAGCCGTTCGATCTCGAGGGGGCCATCGCGTCGCTCCCTGCCGGCGCGCGAGCGGTCTTCGTGCTGCACGATATCGAGGGGTACGCTCACGCCGAGATCGGCTCCCTGCTCCAGATTCCCGAGGGTAGCTCCAAGGCACAGCTCTTTCGAGCGCGGCGGTTGTTGCGCCAGAAGCTTGCAGCATGACCTGCGAAGAGCTGGCCCAGCGGCTCGAGGCGTGGCGTAACGGATCGCTCCCCGAGGGCAAGGCGCGGGCGCTCGAACAGCACGCCGCCGACTGTGTCAGCTGCTACGCGATGCTGGACCAGGCCTCGCGCCCCGCGAACATCCCTTCGCGCATTCCGCCGCCAGAGGGGCTCCGCGAGGCGACCTTGGCGGCTGTGCGGCGCAGGCGCCTCCGGTCGCGGGCGACCATGAGTGTGACCCTGATGACCGGCGTCGCGGCACTGGTACTGCTGGCGTGGTTTCTGCGCCCGGGCCGGAAGCTTGAGAGTGATTTCCCGGGTGCGAGGCTGACGCTGGTCGCCACCGATCATGCCCGTCCGTCGCTCGCGGCACTCGATGCCGCCGAGAGTGAGGTCGAGGATGCGCTGCAGACCTCCCCCGACGATCCCGCGCTGAGCACGGCGCTCGCACGGATTCGGCAGGCCCGCGATGACCTGAGTCAGCTGATTGGGGAGATCGGTTCGTGAGGCTCCGTCTGCTCCGGTTCGCGTTCGTCTGGCCGGTGGCGCTCTCCGCGCAGGCCCCGCTGTCGCGGGGCTTCTCGGTCGGCCCCGAGGTGTCGCTCCGGATCTGGGTGCCGGAAGGATCGGTCCGGGTCGAGGCATGGGATCGCGACTCGGTACGCGTCGTCGGCTCGCTCGGAAAGGGGTCTCGCTTCGTGGGCAGCGGTGGAACCCAGCACGCCAGCCTCGTCGTGGAATCCGTCGATTCCAAGGCGATGCCCCTCGCGCACGGCGAGCTGGTGGTGACCGTGCCCCGCAAGGCGCTTGTCTGGATCAAACTGGCTCAGGGTGCCGTCGTGGCGTCGGGCACGGCAGGCGAACTCAAGGCCATCACCGTGTCAGGAACGGTCACCGTCAGTGAGGCACAGGGGACCGTGTCGGTCGAGACGATCGATGCCGCCGTGTCGATCACCAGCGTTCGCGGTGAGGTGCACGTCCGGGGCGGGAGTGGCCGGGTACAGCTCTCTGGTATCAACGGGACAGCCACCACCGCCACCGTCAATGGAGCCGTCGAGTTGCGCGGCGACTCGCTGGGGAGTGCCAGTCTCGAGACCATCGGAGGGAGCATTCAGGTATGGGGTGCCCTCGAGCACAGCGCGTTGATCGGACTCGAGAGCCACAGCGGATCGATCACCCTCCACCTCAATTCGAAGGCGCTGCCGTCACTCGCGCTGACGTCGCGCGGCGGCACAGTGACCAACGCCCTCGGGCGCGGCGAGGGGAAGGCCGGGCACATCGTGGCCCACAGCTTCAGGGGGTCGATCATCGTGCTCCCCATCGCCGCCACCGTGTTGCGGTAAGGCGCTCCCCCTCGACCAGGCCCGCTTCGGGAACCTTCCCGGCAGCGGCACGGTTATCCTCCTCTGGGTCCTCGCATCGGGCGGGGACACGGGCCTGCCCGGGAGAGTGCCGTGCCATTGATCGATCTGGTGTCTGCGTGACCGCCCCTGCCACACCGCCAAAAAAGAAGAAAGTTTCCAAGGAAGTCGTCTGGCGCGAGGCGCGCGAGCTCCTCTGGGTGCACCGCAAGCGACTGGGCCTCGGCTTTCTGCTCATGCTGGTGAATCGCGCCGCCGGGTTCGTGCTGCCGTGGTCTTCGAAACAGCTGATCGACAAGGTCGTCCCCACCCACAATCCATCCCTGCTCTGGCCGCTCGCGGCCGCTGCGGGAGCGGCCACGGTGGTGCAGGCGGCCGCATCGTTCGGCATCTCGCAGATTCTGGGCGTGGCCGCCCAGCGGGCGATCACCGAAATGCGGCGCGCGGTGCAGTCGCACTTGGTACGGTTGCCGATCCGCGCGTTCGACGCGACCCAGACCGGCGTACTGGTGTCGCGCGTGATGTCCGATGCCGAAGGGATCCGCAACCTCGTCGGCACGGGCCTGGTGCAACTTGTCGGCGGCACGATCACTGCGATCGCGGCATTCACCTGGCTGATGGTGCTCAACTGGCGGCTGACCTCGGTGACGGCGATTCTCCTCATCCTCTTCGCCGGCGGAATGGCGTTCGCGTTCACCAAGCTCCGGCCGATCTTCCGCGAGCGGGGGAAGCTCAACGCCGAAGTCACCGGGCGACTGGTCGAGAGCATTTCCGGCATCCGGGTGGTGAAGGCCTACACCGCCGAGCGTCGTGAGCGACTCGCGTTCACCAAGGGCGCCAACAAGATGTTCCGGAATGTGGCGGCCACCATGACGGGGGTCTCCACCACCACCGCGCTCTCCACCGTGATCGTCGGCATCATCGGCACGCTGCTCATCATCATCGGCGGCGGCGACATCATCGCCGGGCGGATGTCGAACGGCGACATCTTCCTCTACGTTCTGCTGACCGGCCTGCTGGCGGCGCCGCTCATCCAGATTGCCTCCATCGGCACCCAGATCACCGAGGCGTTCGCCGGGCTCGACCGGATCCGCGAGTTGCGGGCGATGGCGACCGAGGATGCCGACGACGAGTCGAAGGAAATCGCCGGGGCGATCGCAGGACGGGTCGAGTTCCAGCACGTCACCTTCAGCTACGATCCGGGCGTCCCGGTGCTGAAGGACATCTCGTTCACCGCCGGGAAGGGCACGACGACGGCATTGGTCGGCACCAGCGGCTCGGGCAAGAGCACCCTTGTCTCCCTCGTGATGGGATTCAATCACCCCGACAGCGGGCAGATCCTGATCGATGGCCGGGACCTGCAGGGGATGCGCCTGCGCAGTTATCGCAGCCGCCTCGGGATCGTGCTCCAGGACAACTTTCTCTTTGACGGGACAATTCTCGAGAACATCCGCTTTGCCAAGCCCGACGCCACCGAGGCGGAGGTGCGCGAGGCGGCGCACATCGCCCACTGCGACGAGTTCACGCTGCGGTTCGAGTTGGGCTATGCCACCATCGTCGGTGAGCGGGGGGTCAAGCTCAGCGGCGGTCAGCGGCAGCGGGTGGCGATCGCCCGGGCGATCCTCGCCGATCCCGCCATCCTGATCCTCGACGAGGCGACCTCGTCGCTCGATTCCGAGAGCGAGGGACTCATTCAGGAGGGGCTGGCGCGTCTGCGGGCGGGGCGGACGACGTTCGTGATCGCCCACCGCCTGTCGACCATCATGTCGGCGGACCAGATTCTGGTGCTGGAAGGCGGGGAGATCGTGGAACGGGGCACCCACGATGAGCTGCTTGAGGTCGAGGGGCGGTACCGGGCGCTCTACGAGCGGCAGTACCGGCAGGCGCTGGATCGCTACGTCAACCCGGGCGAGGAACTGGCCGGGGCAGCGAAGAGCCGCCCCTGAGCCGCCGCCGGTGGGTCAGCAGCCACCGACTTCACGGAGGAGCTGGGCGATCGCCAGCCGGCGGCGGAGGCGCTCGTCGAGCCCTCCCGCGGCGGTGATGTCCTGCTCCTCGTCCTCGGCCGAGAGCTGCAGCTCGTCGTCCTGGCCGTCTTCGCTTCGACGGAGTCGGTCTTCTTCATCGAACATTGAATCGCCGAACATCGGCCCCTCCCATGGGTGGCGCGTCGATCCGCCACGCGTCCGGGTGACACGGCAGGGAGAGCAAATGGGCTTCTCGCGGCGCGGCACTCCTGGCAAGCCCTTCTTCCCTCATGGATCGTGCCACAAATTTCGACGCGAGGCCCGGGGCAGGAACAGAGTGTCTTGGTACCGCGAAGATTGCCGGTCTGCAACGGCTTCGCGACGGATGGCCGGCATGGCGCGGGGCGACCTCGGCCGGTTCCGGGGAGGCTGCCCCGCCGCCGTGATCTGCGAGGGCGGAGCACCGGCTTGGCGGCACGCTGGGCGCGGGTGCCTGATCTCTGGCCAGCGAAGGATGTGCAATCATCGATTGGATCGGCAGACGCTTCGCTGTTCGCCGCGTGCCCTGCAACTACCGGAGTATTTGTGACCCTGTCGCTGCCCCCGCTGGTTTCCGCCAACTGGCTCGCTCCGCTGCTCAAGGCCCCGGGAATGGTGGTGCTCGACGCCTCCTGGTACCTGCCGACCTCCGGCAGGGATCCGGAGCTGGAGTACCGGGCCGGCCACATTCCCCATGCCATCCGATTCGACCTCGATGCGATCAGCGACCCGGCGACTGATCTGCCCCACATGCTGCCCTCGCCCGAGCGCTTTGCGCATGCGATGGAACATCTTGGGATTCAAGCCAGCGACCGGATCATCTGCTACGACGGCAGCGGTGTGAACCTCTCCGCCGCCCGCGCGTGGTGGATGTTCCGTGTGTTCGGGCACCACGAGGTTGCAGTGCTCGACGGCGGCTTTCCCAACTGGGCGAGTGTCACGCGACCGGTGCAACGCGGGGTCGTGCATCGCACGCGCTCAGGCTACCCGGCTTCCGGCGTGGACCGCGCATTGGTCGCCGACCGGGCGGCCATCGAGCGAATCGCCGCGGGGCTCGACCTGGCGCAGCTGGCGGATTGTCGCCCTGCGGCGCGATGGCTCGGGGAGGCGGACGAACCGCGGCCCGGGCTGCGCCGCGGGCATGTCGCGGGGAGTCGCAGCACGCCGTTCACCGAATTGACCGATCCCGACACTGGGCTGATGCTCAAGCCGGACGCCCTGCGCGCCTGGTTCGCGGATCGTGGGCTCGATCCCGCCCGACCCATCGTGGCGATGTGCGGTTCGGGGACCAGCGCCTGTGCGCTCGCTCTCGCCGTCGAGGTCTTGCGCGCCGACGAGCCCGACCGGGTCGGGCCGCCGGTCGCGATCTACGATGCCAGTTGGGCGGAGTGGGGGCAGGGCGCGGTCAGCTGACGCGCCGCTGGTCGCTCGGTGTGCTCAGCCGCCGCAGCGACGGACGGCGAGCCGCGGCGCCGGCCATTCCGGGGCCAGTCGGAGCGCGGCGCGAGCGTCGTCTCTCGCGCTCGAGCACGGTGCCCTCATCGCCAGCGCGATCCGGATCGGATAGCTGGTCGGATCCACTCGGGCCGCCCAGTTCAGGCGCGAGATCGAGCGACCGTTTCCTGCAATGATGTACGCGCCGGTCTGAAGGCCGCTCCGTACCACCAGCACGCTCAGCACTGCGGCCACGAGCACCGTCCAGCGACTGGTTGCCGTCGGCGTGTCGGTCGCCGGGGCGGGTGGGACACCTTCCGACATTGCCAGCAGCGCCCCCGCAGCGATTGCGACCAGGAGCAGCGGCGTCGGCAAGAGCAGCACGGCATCGAAGCCGCCCTGGGCAGCGGTCACGCACAGCACGGCAGCGAGAGTCGCGGCCGCCATGGCCGGGCTGCCACCCTCCTTCAGCGCACGACCCCCGCGCCAGAGCGCCGACGCGCCGACCAGCAGGATCGCGAGGATGGCGGCCAAGCCCCGTTCGCTCAGCAGCGCCATCCAGTCGCTGCTGGGCCAGGGATTGAGCGGCACGGGGTCGTTGTAGGCCCACGAGGGGTCATTGGGCGGGGCCACGTCGCCATAGCGGATCGGCCAGTTGCCGGGGCCGACACCGAGGAGGGGATGTTGCAGCGCCAGTCGCACGGTGTTGCGATACTGGATCAGCCTGCCGCGTCCGCTGCCGTCGCTGTGATTGGTGATGCCCGCGAGCGTCTCGACAAACGGCGAATCGGAGCGCCACTCCAGGGCGTTGGGGGCGAAGAGCGCGGTCGCGATGCCGAGTAGCACGGCACCGACCAGGAGAACGGCGCGGCGGCGCTCGACCGGCAGTGCGTGGCGACGCGAAGCAAATCGGAGCGCGACGACGTAGGCAGCACTGCCGACTGCCGCGCCGATCCATGCGGTGCGTGAGCGCGAGAGGACGATGCCGACCACGAGTCCTCCAACGACCAGCGCGGCGACGGTGGCCAGCGCGGTACGCCGCGTCGTGAGTGCGAGCGTCACGAGGAGGGGCAGCGCGAGCGCGCTGAAATGGGCCATGAAGTTGCGGTTGCCGAAAGTGCCTCCCGGTGCCCGCGTGGCGGCGAACAGCACGCTCTGTGCTCCGTACGCCTGCGCCAGCGCCGTGGCCACGCCAACGCCAGCAGCGACGGCACACCAGCGCAACAGGCGCTCGCCGAAGCCTTCTGCCGCGAGCGCCCGCGCGGTCGCGAACGCCGCGACGCCAGAACAGGTCAGCGCCGCCGCACGCCACGCGATCCACGGATTGGTGGCGAAGAGCGCTGAGAGGATGCTGAGGGCCACGAAAGCCGCGAGGCCGACCATGGTGGCACGGCTCACCCCTCGGAGGAACGCCGGCCGCGCGAGCACCACCGCGAGCCAGGTGGCGAGGTGCATCACCGTTTCCTTGGGCAGCTGGTGGCGATCGAGATCGCTCGGCGCGGTGGGGAGTGCCACCAGCACGGCCAGCACCAAGCCGATCCCCAGCACGTCCGCTGCGGCGCGACGGGGCCATCGAGTGGCCGCAACGTGGTCGAGGGCGCTCGACTCGAGTGGGGAGGTCATCATCGGCGAGCGCCAAACATAAGGGCGCGATCGAACAATGCGCGCACCGGGATAGATTCCTTCTCTCAGTCCGGGAGCTGGCATGTCTGACGATCCAAGCGAAAACGAAGGCGAGGCGGGGGCGATCCCCCCGGCGGCAGGCGTGCTCACCACCACCGATGCTCCGGTCCCGATCGACGTGCATCAGATCGACGACGATCGGGTGCCAGAGGGGATGCTCTGCCTCGGCACCTTCCTGGACGGACAGCTGGTGGCGCGCTGTGCCGTGCCGCCGGAAGCCGTGGAATTTCTGGCGAGCCATCGCCTCTTTGATGAGCCGCGCCAATTGGTGCTGGCGGCCCGCGAGGAGGACCCCGGCTTGCGCTGCGAGTTGTACGCCATCGTGCCCGTCACGCGTGATGAATCGCCCGACAAGGAGGGCGAGCCTGAGGAGCCGTGGGCGGCGTCGATCCCCATCTCGGAATACGAGCGCGAGGTCGAGGGGAAGGGGGCGGAGCCCTCCGGTGGCGAGACCGAGGTCGCGGCGATTCTGCTCGGCCAGATCGTCCGATTCCAGAAGGACCGCAAGCACCCTGACAGCCTCCCCCTCGAAGCCGTTGATGTGTTGGCCAAGATCGTCTCCGGCCGCGTCGTCGAGGTCGTGGACAAGGTGCTCGAGGATCTGCTCGGCTCCTGACCGTCGGTGGTGCGGTCATGGCCTCGGCTGGCTATACTTTCGGCATGGCAAGCACTCCATCGAACACCCCGACGTTCCAGCATCTCGCGGCCCCCGTGGCCGGCGACCCAATCACGATGGTCCAGGGCGGCCTGCAGGTCCCTGACCGTCCCGTCATACCCTTCATCGAAGGCGACGGCACCGGGCCGGATATCTGGCGCGCCAGTCGGCTCGCCCTCGATGGCGCCGTGAAGGCCGCCTACGGTGATCGGCGACGGCTGGAGTGGTTCGAGGTGTATGCCGGGGAGAAGTCGAAGGCGAAGTTCGACTCGTGGCTCCCCGAAGACACCATCACCGCGATCAGGCACTACCTGGTATCGATCAAGGGCCCGCTCACGACGCCGGTCGGTGGCGGATTTCGCTCGTTGAACGTGGCGCTGCGGCAGCAGCTCGACCTGTATGCCTGCGTGCGGCCGGTGCGATGGTTCACTGGAGTGCCCTCGCCGGTGAAGGATCCGGCCGCGGTCAACATGACCATCTATCGCGAAAACACCGAAGACATCTATGCGGGTATCGAGTGGGAGGCGCACACGCCCGCCGTCAAGAAGTTGATCGATTTTCTCCAGACGGAGATGGGCGTCAAGAACATCCGCTTCCCCGATTCCAGCGCGATCGGCATCAAGCCGGTGTCGGAAGAGGGCTCCAAGCGACTGATTCGTGCCGCGATCAAGCACGCACTCAAGCACCAGAGCAAGAGCGTCACGATCGTGCACAAGGGCAACATCATGAAGTTCACCGAGGGCGGCTTCCGCGACTGGGGCTACGCGCTCGCCCGTGAAGAGTTCGGGGCCACCGACTACGAAGGCGGGCCGTGGCAGGTGCTGCCTGGCGGGCTGATCATCAAGGATGTGATTGCCGACGCCATGCTTCAGCAGGTGCTCACGCGCCCGCGGGACTATGACGTGATCGCCACGCTCAACCTCAATGGCGATTACCTCTCTGACGCCCTGGCGGCACAGGTCGGTGGCATCGGCATCGCGCCCGGCGCCAACATCAACTACGTCACCGGCCACGCCGTGTTCGAGGCGACGCACGGCACCGCGCCGAAGTACGCCGACAAGGACATGGTCAATCCCGGATCGGTGATTCTCTCCGGCGAGATGATGTTGCGCTACCTGGGATGGGACGAGGCGGCCGACCTGGTGATCTCGTCACTTGCTGCCACCATCGGGCAGAAGCGCGTGACCTATGACTTCGAGCGGCTGATGGAGGGCGCCACCAAGATGTCCACCAGCGGGTTCGCGGCCGCGATGGTGGAGAACATGGGAGTCCCGCCGTCGCTGTGAGCGGCGAGGAGTCGGGGCGTCTAGTGGCGATGCGCCCCGACGACGATCCAGGGTGGGCGTCGTACGGCGACACCCTGCTCCGCTTTCCCGGTCCTGAGCCGCTCGAAATCGACCTGCGCGTGCCCGTGAGCGGGCGCGTGCGCGATGCCCTTGCCGTGCGTGGGCTGGGGCAGTCGTTCGGGTTGCTCACTCCCGAGAATCCTCGGGGCCGCCGAACTTCCCCTGAGGACAATGCGGACCGCTGGGTGCGATTCCTGACGGAACTCGATTCAACTGGCACCTGGTACGTACGGGCTGATGGCTGCTCGCGCGACGGGAGGCACGTTGAACACGGTGTGGCATTGCTCTGGTCACAGGGAGAGATCGTGGCACTGGCACGGCAGTGGGAGCAATCGGCGATCTATTGGTGGGACGGGGCACGCTTCTGGGTGGTCGGAGCGTTGACGGTCGCCGCTCCCTGGCTCGTCGGAGCGCCCGGGTGAACAATCGTCCCCGTGCGACGGGAATTCCGCGGGCGGTTGACACCGCGCTGCGGGAGTTCGTCAACGCGCTGGGCAAGTCGGCGATGTATCCCCCGAGTCATCGATTCGTCGCCGAGAGTTCCGCCTCATTGGCCGAGCGCCTCTCCCTCGCCATGACCGACCGGGACGAGCTGTCGATTGGCATCACGCCCAAAGGACTGCTGCTCGATGGCGTCGCTCTCGAGCCGCTGCCGGCCCTGCTGCGCGACTTTGCTTTTCGACTCCACCGCAAGAATGTCGGCACCATCCAGATCATTCGCGGCGTCACCCGCGATGAAATTGTGACGATGCTCGCTGCGCTCTCCGCTCCGGATTCGGAAGACTCGGTGGGGCACACCGGTTTGCGGCTCGAGCGATTGCGCGTGGAACCGATGGTCTACGATGTCCTGGCGTTCGCCGACCAATCGCTCGAGAGCGAGCTCGATGACATCTTCTGGGCCCAGCTGGTGGAGGCCGCCTTCGGTCGCCGGCTGGCCGGCGAAGAGGCGATGCCCACTTCGCCGCAGATTGCCGAGGCCATCAGCGAGCGCGCCGCCGCAGGTGCCGAATCGGCGCGTCGGGTCTTCGAGGCACTCGCCTCCTTCTCCTCCGCCCTGGCCAGTCGCGGGGATCGCGCGTCCGGGAGTGCCCGTCGCCGTTTTGTCGAGGTCCTCTCTGGACTCTCACGGGCCACCACCACGCGCGTCGTGTCAGCGGCACCGACGCCCACGTCTCGTCGACGCTTCCTGCGCGAGACGCTGGAGCTGGTGCCGCCCGCGCTGCTGATGCAGCTGCTGGAGTCGGTCGCCGAAGCGGACGGCGAGCCGATCTCACCCCAACTGCGCTGGCTGCTTGGGAAATTGGCCGGCAGGGAAGGGGCGAGTGACCAGCCGGCAGCGGGCGCCTTCGCGAGCGAAGTGCTTGGCCTGGTGGAGGCGTGGGATGGCGTGGGTATCGAGGAGGACGAGGAGGACGATCCCCGGCTCGGTCTCGAGCCAGCGCGGGTGCTGGCGATCGGTCTGGAGATCGACAACAGCTCCGAAACTGTCTGTCATGCCGCCAGAGCACTCGCCGATCGTGGGCATCTGCTGCGCGTGCTGGAGATGCTCGACAACCCCGAGAATACGCCGGCGGTGGCGCAACGATTGGCCGACGAGGTCCTTGGGGCCGGGCTGCTCGCGCAGCTGTTGAGCGTGCCCACGATCGACTTTCCCCTGATCACCCGAGTGGCAAGCCATGCCGGAGCCGACGCCGTCGGGCCGTTGCTCGACGCGTTGGCCTCGGCTGACGATCGCACCGCGCGCCGCCGCCTCCTCGACACACTGGTGCAGGTGGGCCCCGCCGCGGAACACGTCCTGGTCGAACGACTCGATTCGGCGCCGTGGTATCTCGCCCGGAACATCCTGACCACCCTGGCACAGTTCCCGAGCGTGACCGACACGGCGCCGATCTTCCAGGCATTCAATGGCGAGGACGTTCGGGTGCGGCAGGAGGCACTGAAGGTGCTGCTGCGCCAACGGGCGAGCCGCGATCGCGCTGCCAGCGAGGCGATCCTCAGTGGCGAGGACACGCTGGTGCGTACCGCACTGGGGTCGCTGGATGGCAACTGCCCGCCGGCATTGGTGGGCACTGTGATTACGGTGCTGGCCCATCCCAGCGAGGAACTCCGCTTGCAGGCGGTGCGGCTCCTCGCCGACTCGAACAATCCGCTCGTGGTGCCGCAACTCCTGCGTCTGGTCCGGACGACTGGCGGCTTCTTTCGCCGGACCCGGTTGCAAGCCAAGTCGCGGACCATGCTGGCCGCACTCGAAGTGCTGGCGAAGCGCTGGTCCAATCATCGCCCGGTGGTTACGGTGCTCAACCTGGCCGAACGATCCTCCGATACGGATATCCGTGCGGCTCTCGGACGGCGCGCATGAGCGAGGCGATCCGCTTCCTGCACAGTCTGGCACAGGCACTCTCGACGCTGGTGCTCTATTCCCCGGGCCACCCCGCGACCCGGCGGAGCATCGATGGAGCCTGGCAAGCGCTCGGCGCACTGCTACGCGTGGACGAGCATCCGACCTTCTTCTTCCTCGGAACGGCGCCGGTCTATTCGGGACGCGCACTGCACGAGCTGCGCGACTGGCCCTACGCCAAGCGATTGACCGAAGTGGGAGTGCAACGCCTCGAGTTCGACACCATCGTCACCGAAGAAGGACTCGCGGAGTTCTTCAACCAGTTGATGATCCGCCTCAATTCCGGGCCCATGTCGGCGGAGGAAGGCCTGGCACTGATCCCCGGTATCATGTACGGCAGCGTCGCCGTCGAGACGGCCGTCGAGGAAGACGTGGGCGAGGCCGAGGAGTATGCCGACACCTACGTGGAGTTGAATGCCGAGCTGTCGGATGAGATCGACGCGATGGGGTACGTCCTGGATGAGGGGGTGCGCGGCGTCGTGGCCCGTGCCGAAGTCGAAGCGGTATCGAGAATTCTGGGCGGATTCCTTGAGCACCACGACGCGCCCCAGATCTCCTGGTCGAATGACTTCTCGCGCTATCCGTGCATGCACCCGATCAACACCGCGTTGCTTGCCATGGCCGGCGCGCGCGCTGCGGGGGTGGATCCCGCCGGGCGCCAGCGGATCGGCGTGGTGTCGCTGCTGCACGACATCGGCATGACGCGCCTGCGTGCCGGCCTCGGCAGCCAGTCCTGGCTCAGTCCCGATGATCGCACGCTGATCGAATCGCATCCCCGGGAAGGGGCACGTCTGCTCCTCGATCACGGTGGACGGGGAATGGAACTCGCCGCGATCGTCTGCTACGAACACCAGTTGCGGCCCGATGGCGGCGGCTATCCGCCGCGCCGGTTCCGGCCGGTCCCGCACTGGGCGTCGCGCCTGGTCGGCACTGCGGCCGCCTTCGTGGCCCTGCGGGCACCGCGACCGTACCGCCCCGCCTGGTCGCTTGAACGCGCGATGGGCGCGCTCGAAGTGGGTGAAGGCACGGTGTTCGATGCTGAGGCCGCGAAGCTGCTGCTCGGGGTGCTCCGTCAGAGCTGATGCGCTGGCGGTGAGCATTCTCGCCGTGCGCGGGTTCCGCTCATCGCGCCGGCTCCCCCGGAGGCGATAGTCGTGCGGAGCATGTCGTTGTCACCTCGCCTGCGCATTGTCGCGGCCGCGGTCCTCTTCTCCACCGGCGGCGCCGCCATCAAGGCCGCCGACTTCCGTCCATGGCAGGTGGCCTCGTTCCGCTCCGGCATTGCGGGCCTGACGCTCCTGCTCCTGATGCCGCAAGCGCGGCGCGCCTTCAGCTGGCGCACGGCAATCGTCGGCGTCGCATACGCTGTTACCCTGATTTCCTTCGTGCTGGCCAACCGTCTCACCACCAGCGCGAATACCATCTACCTGCAATCCACGGCTCCGCTTTATCTCCTGCTGTTCGGGCCGTGGCTGTTGCAGGAGCCGGTGCGACGCCGGGACCTGCCGGCCATCGCGGCGGTGGCGGTCGGATTGGTACTTGTCTTTCTCGGCGCCGATCATCCGAGTATCACTGCGCCCGACCCGGCGCGCGGCAACCTGATCGCGCTGCTCAGCGGCGTGTCGTATGCATTGCTGATCTGCGGCCTGCGCTGGCTCGGCCGCGATCACCCGAACGACGATCGCGGCATCGCGGCCGTCATCCTCGGCAACCTGATTGCCTTCGTTGCGGCGCTGCCGATGGCGTGGCCGCTGGGAACGCATTCCGCCGTCGGGTGGGGGGTCGTCGTCTATCTTGGTGTCTTCCAGATCGGCGGAGCCTACCTGCTGGTCACGACGGGGCTGCGTCAGGTCCGCGCGTTGGAGGCCTCACTGCTACTGCTCGCGGAGACGGCACTGAATCCGATCTGGTCGTGGCTCTTCCTGCGCGAAGTTCCGGCGCCGCTCGCGGTCGTCGGCGGCGCACTCATCATTGTGGCCACCATCGCCCAGGCCGCGCGCCGTCCGGTGGCGGCCGCGCTCGAGGTGGCATGAAACGCACCCTGCTGGAAACGGTTCGCATGGTCGATGGCCTGGCGCCACTCTGGTCGCTCCATCTCGAGCGACTGGCGTCGAGCTGTCGTGCGCTCGAAATCCGGATGCCGGAGCTGGTGGAACCGCGTGGTGGGGAAGATCGTGTCCTCCGCTTCGAGATCCGTCCCGGCAGGGTGGAGGTGACGGAGCGGGCGGTCGGGAGCCTGGCTCCGATCGCCCTGGCGATCTCGCCGGCGCCGCACCGTGGCTATCGGCACAAACTCGCCGACCGTGCCTGGCTCGACGCCGCTCACGCGAGTGCAGTCGCCAATGGGGAGGACGATGCCCTGCTGTTCACCGAGGATGGGGCGCCGGTTGAGGCCACCCGCTGGGCCGTCGGCTGGTGGGAGGATGAGGAGCTCTGCTTCCCGCCCTTGAGCCTTGGTGGACTGCCGAGTGTGGGTCGGGTCCGACTCAGCGAAATGGTCCGCGGCGGGATTCGCATGGCGGAACTCACCCGCGCCGCAGTGCGCACGAAGTCGCTGCTGGCCTGCAATGCCGCCAGGGGAATCGTCCCGATCTACCAGCTGGAGGGGCAGTTGGTCAGCCCCAACCACCGCACCCTGGCACTGCAGGCGAGATTCTGGAAACGGCCGTCGGCTTGACCCTCCCCACCTCGCGCGGCATTTTAGGGCCCACAGGAGCTTGGTGCCTGTAGCTCAATTGGTTAGAGCGCCGCACTGTGGCTGCGGAGGTTGCGGGTTCAATCCCCGTCAGGCACCCTGAGGTAGCATGAAGGTCCGTAGCTCAATTGGTAGAGCACCGGTCTCCAAAACCGGGGGTTGCAGGTTCGATTCCTGCCGGGCCTGTGGGAAAAGGTCGACGAGCGAGGAGGGGTCGCGCTGCTCGACCCATGGCTCCGGGGCCTCGGCCCCTTATATTGAGCCGCGGTTTGGCCACGGCGCTATCGTCTAGGGGCCTAGGACACAGCCCTCTCAAGGCTGGTACACGGGTTCGAATCCCGTTAGCGCTATGTTCGGCAGGTCTGGCGGGACGCGGCCCCATCGTCTATCGGTTAGGACGAGACCCTTTCAAGGTCTAAAGACGGGTTCGACTCCCGTTGGGGCTATGAAGAACGGGCGGGTAGGCCCGGCAGTGTACGCCTCGATAGCTCAATTGGTAGAGCACGTGACTCTTAATCACTAGGTTGTAGGTTCAAGTCCTACTCGGGGCATGGTCTAAGTCGTTGAAACGCCGTCACTTGTGGACGGCGTTTTTCGTTCGTCCCAGCGGCTCGATCTGCTCGTGGGGGCCGGTCAGCGAAGGGGTGGTTGGCAGCCGACCCACCCTGTCGGCCCGACTGTTGCGTAGGTGGGCCGGGTCGATCCCCGTACTGTTACCGAGCGAGTGGAGTTCATGGACATCTTTGTCGCACGCCAGCCGATCTTCGACCGCAATCGCAAGGTGGTGGCGTACGAGCTGCTCTTTCGCTCGGGGCTCGAGAACAGCTTCGGGTTGAACAACCCCGACAGCGCCTCCGTCCAGATGCTCGACACCACGCTGCTCGGCTTCGGCCTCGATACCCTCCTCGGCGAACATGCCGGCTTCTTCAACGCCTCGCGCAATTTCCTGCTGGACGGCCATTGGGGGCTCCTGCCCGCGGCCCGGTCGGTCATTGAGATTCTCGAGATCGTCGTGCCGGACGCCGAAATTGTGGCGGCCTGTGTCGCCGCCAAGCAGGCCGGCTACCGTCTGGCTCTGGATGACTTCGTCTTCAGCCCGGAATACGAGGCGCTGATCCCCTATGCCGACCTGATCAAGGTGGACTATCTCGCCACCGATCGGGACGAGCGCATCTCCCTCGGCCGGCGCTTCTCCGACCGCGGTATCATGATGCTCGCCGAGAAGGTCGAGACGCACGAGGAATTCCAAGAGGCGCTGGACGCCGGGTATGCCCTCTTTCAGGGCTACTTCTTCTGCAAACCAGAGATGCTTCACGGCAAGGATGTCGGCGCGACCAAGACCTCTTTGGCCCAGTTGATCTGCGAAGTGAACCGACCCGAGTTCGACTTCGACGCCGTGGAGCGGGTCATCAAGCAGGAGGTGGCCCTCTCGGTACGCCTGCTCCGCTACCTGCGCTCGGCAGGCTTCGGCTGGCGTCACGAGGTCACCACCATTGCACAGGCGCTCCGCATTCTCGGCGAGCGCGCCACACGGAAATGGGCATCACTGGTGGCGCTCACCATGATGGGCGATGACAAGCCACAGGAACTGGTGACCGCCTCGCTCATCCGTGCGCAATTCTGCGAAGAAGTCGGAGCCCAGCTCGCCGGTGGTGATCGCGGTTCAGACCTCTTTCTGGTCGGCCTGCTCTCGACCCTTGATGCGATGCTCGATCGGCCGCTGGGGGAACTACTCGGGGAGATGTCGCTCAACGACGACGTCACGGCGGCGTTGCAGGGCGAAGACACCATCCTGCGCGAATGCCTCGTCCTCGTCGTCGCCTATGCCCGCGGCGACTGGGCCGAGGTGGATCGGCTGGCCTCGCTCACCGGGGTCGACTCCACCTTCCTTCCCGGGGCATACAACCGGTCGGTTGAATGGGTCGGAGGGATCTTCGCGACCGCCGAAGTCTGACGGCGTCGCGCCGTCAACCGATTCCCGCGTCACCGCGTAGAACGAAGATCGCTGCCACATTTTCCGCAGTCCCCGTCGGTCCGCTTCCTCAGGAGCTCCTGTGCTTCGCTCAATGCTGATCCTCGGCCTGGCACTCGCCGTGGCCCCGACCCTGTCGGCGCAGGACAAACCGACCGCCGAAATGAAAGCGGCACTCTCCGGTACCTGGACCTTCGACCAGTCGCGTAGTGACACGATGCCTGCCAATCCAATGGCGCTACTCCGGGGTGGCGGCCGGGGTCCCGGTCGTGGCGGTAGCAGCGCAGGTGGCGGCGGTGGCGGCGGTCGCAGCGGCGGTCGCAGCGGCGGAGGAGGCGGGGGCGGTGACGTTGGCGGTGGCGGTGGCGGTGGCGGCAGCGCGGGAGGCGACCTGGGTGGTGGTGGCGCGCCGCCGCGAGGGGGTGGCCGTCAGGGCGGCGCCAACGACCCCAAGACCCGACAGGTCATTGCCGAAGGACGCGCTGTCCAGACGATGATCATCACCGCCGGCGATACCCTGGTGACCATCGCCGATGATGCCGGCCAGATCGTCGACTGGCGGGCGGACGGGAAGAAGCGCCAGGAGGCCCAATTCGAGGGTGGCGTCGTCGAGTCGCAGGCGGGTTGGAAGTACGGCGACTTCTTCGTGATGCGCGGCTTGCCCGACGGGGTCTCGGTCAAGCGGGAGTACAAGCTCTCCAAGGACGGCAAGACGCTCGAGATGAAGGTCACCCTCCAGAGCGGTTCGATGAAGGGCGAGCGGAAGCTGGTCTACACCAAGAATTGACCCCCCTTGCGGGGCGACTGAATTAGAATATTGTATACAGAATGGGAGTTGTCAGCCGCCGCACCCTCACCGAAGCCACCGCCGACGCCCTCCGCTCCCGGATTCTCGAGGGCGCCTGGCCTGCCGGAGCGCCGCTGCGTCAGGAGGCCCTCGCCGCGGAATTCGGCGTCAGCCGCATCCCTCTCCGCGAGGCGCTCCAACGGCTCGAGGCCGAGGGGCTGGTAGAGCTCCACTCGCACCGTGGTGCCGTCGTCTCACCGCTTCCCATCGAGGAGGCGGCCGAGCTGTTCGAGTTGCGCGCCCAACTCGAGGGTGATCTTGCTCGGCGAGCGGTTCCGCGGCTCACTTCGGAGGACGATCGGGCGATCTCCGAGTTGGCTGATGCCTTCGCCGCCACCGTGCGCACCGGCACCCTCGCCGAGTGGGGCGAAGCCAACCGTCGTTTTCATTTCGCCCTCTATCAGCGCGCCAGCCGCCCCGGCACCTGCGACATCGTCGCCCGACTGCACACCCAGTGCGATCGTTTTCTGCGACTGCAACTCACCCTCACCCAAGGCACCCGTCGCGCCATCGCGGAACATCGCGCGATCGCCGCCGCCGCCGCTGCGCGCGACAGCGACCGCACCGAACACCTGGTGCGGGAACACATTCTGGGGGCCGGCCGCACCCTCGCCACCGAATTCGCCCGACACCGCGTCCAGGAGTCTGCCTGATGTCCGAGGTTCTTCCGCACTTCCTTGCCGGCGTGTTCCGCCCGGCGACCGCAAGTGCTGTTCGCGAACGACACAACCCGTCCGATCCAGGCGACCTTGTCGCGCGTGCACCCATCGGCTCATCAGCGGATGTGGCGGCGGCCGTCGCGGCGGCCGAGGCGGCCTTTCCGGCATGGCGCGCGACCACGGGGCCGATGCGCGCCGAAGCGCTCTACCGGTGGGGCGAACAGATCACCGCGCGTGCAGAGGAATTGGCGCAGGCGATCGCGCGCGAGGTGGGGAAGCCGATCGGCGAAGCCCGCGGCGAGATCGGCAGAGCTGCGGTGATCTGCCGCTACTACGCCGGCGAGGCCGTGCGCGAGATCGGCGAGGTGATCCCGGCCCAGTCCGCCGACGCACTGCAGTTCACCCTCCGCGATCCGCTCGGTCCGGTGGCGTTGATCACGCCATGGAACTTCCCCATCGCGATTCCGCTGTGGAAGGCCGCACCGGCGCTCGCGTTCGGCAACACCGTCGTCCTCAAGCCGTCGGAACTCGCGTCCCGCATCGCGCACCTGCTGGCTGAGACCGCGCTGGCCGCCGGGCTCCCCGCTGGTGTGTTCAACGTGGTGCATGGCGATGGCACCACCGGGGAGGCGCTGCTCCGGCATCCGGGAATCCGCGGCATCTCGTTCACCGGCTCCCAGGCCGTCGGCGCGAAGGTCTCAGGGCTGGCCCTCGAGCGCAATTGCCGGGCGCAGACCGAGATGGGCGGCAAGAACGTCGTAATCGTCGCCAAGGACGCCGACCTCGACCGCGCCGCCCTGCTGACGGCCGCCGGCGCGATGCGCTACGCCGGCCAGAAGTGCACCGCGACCAGCAGGGTGATCGTGGAGCGCAGCGTGGAAGCCGTCTTTCTTGCCAAGCTGGAAGCGGCGGTGGCCGCGCTGCCTCTCGGGCCGGTGGGCGAGACATCGGCCGCCATCGGGCCATTGATCACCCCCGAGTCGCGCGAGCGAATCGTGGCCGCCCTCGAGGCCCATCCGGCGCCGCTGCTCTTCGGGGGCGCGTTGCCCACGGGAGCGGAGTGGCAGCGGGGCAACTGGTTCGCGCCGCGCGCCATCCTGCTCGACGATCCCCAGCATCCGCTGGCCCAGCAAGAACTGTTCGGACCGGTCCTGGGCGTGTTGCAGGCCGACGACCTCGACCATGCGATCACGCTGGCCAATGCCACGCCGTTCGGACTCTCCGCCTCGCTCTTCACCAAGGATCTCTCCGCGGCGATGCATTATGTCCGTCGCATCGAGGTCGGGCTGGTGCGTGTCAATGGCGACACCACCGGTGTCGACCCGCACGCACCGTTCGGCGGCATGAAGGGATCATCCTCCGGAAGCCGGGAGCAGGGGAGCGCTGCCCGTGACTTCTACACCGAAATCCGCACCATCCAGATTCACGCCTGAGGAGCAGCAGATGTCGACGATGACCCCCGAGCAGTGGCACGGCGTCTTTCCCGCGATCACCACGCCCTTCACTCCCGAAGGCGAGGTCGACCACCCCTTCCTCGGCGGACATGCCCGCCGGATGATCGCGGCAGGGTGTCGCGGCATCGTGCCGCTGGGCTCGCTCGGTGAGGGCGCCACTCTCACCTTCAACGAGAAGGTCGAGATCCTCCGCACCTGCGTGGCGGCGGCGAACGGCCGCGTGCCGGTGGTCGCCGGCATCTCCGCGCTGTCGACGGAGGAAGCCGTGAACCTCGCGCGGGCCGCGGCGGGCGCGGGATGCAGCGGCTTGATGGTGCTGCCGCCCTACGTCTACCAGGGCGACTGGGCGGAGACGCGCGCGCATGTGAGTGCCGTGATGGACGCGACGCCGCTCTCCTGCATTCTCTACAACAATCCGATCGCCTACGGCACCGACTTCACCCCGGCGCAGATCAGTGAACTCTGCCGCCACACCAATCTCCACGCCGTCAAGGAGTCGAGTGGTGACATCCGTCGTGTCACCGCGATCAAGGCGCTGCTTGGCGATCGCCTCGCCGTCTTCGTCGGGCTCGATGACGCGGTCGTCGAGGGTGTCGCGGCCGGGGCACGTGGCTGGGTGGCCGGCTTGGTGAATGCCTTTCCCGAGGAGTCGGTGCTGCTCTTTGAGCATGCCGTAGCCGGTCGGAGCGCCGAGGCCCGCGCCCTGTATGCGTGGTTCCTCCCGCTGCTGCGCATGGACACCGTCCCCAAGTTCGTGCAGCTGATCAAGCTGGTGCAGGAGGAGGTCGGTCTCGGCAACGCGCGGGTGCGGGCTCCGCGTGCGGTGCTCCATGGTGCGGAACGGGAAATGGTGCTCGCCACGCTCCATGCCGCACTGGGCACCCGTCCGGCGGCCGCCCGGTGAGTCGGCTCGGCCCGATCGAGGTCGTGGATTCCCATACCGAGGGGGAACCGACCCGGGTGGTGATCGACGGCTGGCCGGAGCCAGCTGGGGCGACCATGGTCGAGCGACGGGAGTCGATGCGGCGCGAGCAGGATCATCTCCGGCGCGCCGTGGTGCTCGAGCCGCGTGGCCATGACGCCATCGTCGGTGCGCTGCTCACTCCGTCCGAACGCGATGGGGCGACCGCAGGGATCGTTTTCTTCAACGACGTGTCGTATCTGGGTATGTGCGGCCATGGCCTGATCGGCGTGGTGCGCACTCTGGACTTTCTCGGACGCATCGAGCCGGGGACGCTCGAGTTCGACACGCCGGTTGGGCCGGTGAGTGCCAGGCTCGCGAACGACGGATCGGTAATCATCCGCAACGTGCCGTCGTACCTGCATCGGAAGGCGGTCGCCGTCGAGGTTCCCGGCCTCGGGCGCGTGACAGGAGATGTCGCGTGGGGCGGCAACTGGTTCTTTCTCACCGAGCTCCCCGGCCAGCCGCTCGAATTGGCCCGGCGTGCCGAACTGCTCCGCGTGACCACCATGATCCGTGATGCACTCGCGGCACAATCCATCACCGGTGCTGGTGGCGAGTTGATCGATCACATCGAACTCTTCGGGCCGCCGACCTTGGCGGGTGCCCGGTCGCGAAACTTCGTGCTCTGTCCGGGCGGGGCCTACGACCGCTCTCCCTGCGGCACCGGAACATCGGCCAAGATGGTGGCGCTCCACGGGAAGGGGCAGCTCACCATCGGGGAGGAGTGGGTGCAGGAAAGCATCGTCGGGTCATCGTTCACCGGATGGCTGGAGCAGGAAGGCGACCAGCTCATTCCGCACATCCGCGGCAGGGCCTTCGTCACGGCGCGATCGACGCTTCTCTTCGATGCCGGCGACCCCTTCCGCCACGGGCTCGCCAGTTCGTGACGATGACGCCCGACGTCACCGTCATCGGCGCAGGCATTGTGGGCGCAGCAATCACGCTGCGTCTGGCCGAGGCAGGGCTGTCGGTGACGATGTATGAATCGGCGTTTCCAGGGGGTGGGAGCAGCGGTGCCGCGATGGGTCACCTGGTGGTGATGGACGATTCTCCCATTCAGCTCGCGCTCACCGCCCATTCCTGCCGACGATGGCGCGACCTTGCTGCTACACTCCCCGCCGATTGCGAGGTGGACTACTGCGGCACGCTCTGGTTGGCTGCGGCCCCGGAGGAACTCGACGGCGTGCCTCGACGCATCGCGGCCTATGCGGCGCATGGCGTGCAGGCCGAACAACTCGATGAGCGCAGACTGCACATGCAGGAGCCTGCGCTCCTGCGCGGCTTGGCAGGGGCCTTGTTCGTGCCAGGTGATGGCGTCTGCTATCCACCGGCCGTGGCGCGCGCGTTGACGGCGCGCGCCGTGGAACTGGGTGCGACGGTTCGCCTCGACACGCGGGTGACCCGACTGGCGCCACACGAAATCGTTTTGGCCGACGGCAGTCGCTGCGCCGCAAGCACAACGGTGGTGGCGGCCGGAGTCCATTCGGCGGAACTGGTCCCGGAGTTGCCGGTGGTCCCTCGGAAGGGGCACTTGGTGATCACCGATCGGCAGCCGGGTATGGTGCGGAGTCAACTGGTCGAGCTCGGCTACCTGCAGAGCGCGCACACCTTCGCGAGCGCATCGGTGGCGTTCAACATCCAGCCACGCCGCACCGGCCAATTGCTTATCGGTTCCTCGCGCGAGCTGGTGGGGTTCGACGGCAGCATCAATCGGACGCTGGTGGCGGCGATGCTCGAACGCGCCCAGCGTTTCGTGCCCGCCGTGAGCGGCACCCGGGCGTTGCGCACATGGACGGGGTTCCGCCCGGCGACGGCCGACAAGTTGCCGCTGATCGGGCGCTGGTCCGCCATGCCCGACCTCTGGGTCGCGACGGGCCACGAGGGACTCGGCATCACCATGGCCACCGGAACCGCCGACCTGATTGCCGCAGGAATCACCGGATCGCCACCGCCCGTCGATGCTGCACCGTTCGCCCCGGATCGGCCGATGACCCCGATGCAGGAGGAACACGGATGAGTGCCGGCGTGACCATCGTCGTCGATGGCGTACCGCGGCGGGCCAATGCTGACGCCACACTTGCGGCCTCGCTCTTCGCGGCGGGAATCACCGCCTTCCGCCGTGACCTCGACGGCAGACCCCGTGCGCCGCTCTGCGGCATGGGCAGCTGCTTCGAGTGTCGCGTGATGGTGGATGGCGTGGCGAATGTGCGTGCCTGCCTCGAGCCGGTGCGCGACGGCATGCAGGTGGAGACCGGCAAATGAGGCGGGCGCGCCACGTGGACCTCGTGGTGATCGGCGCCGGGCCCGCTGGACTCGCCGCGGCCGCGACCGCCGCAGAGCGCGGGCGATCCGTCCTGCTGGTCGATCAGGGCCTCCGGCCAGGTGGGCAGATCTGGCGGCATCGGGAGGAGCGTACGCTTCCCACGGTCGCTCATCGCCTGATGGCACGCGCGCGCAGTGCCGGAGTGAAGATCGTCATGGAATGCCGACTGGTGGACGTGCTCTCCCCCAACGAACTGGTGATCGATTTTCGTGGTAGGATTGATCGTCACCAGACCGGCGGCGTCATCATTGCCACTGGCGCACGCGAGCGCTTGCTCCCCTTTCCGGGATGGACACTGCCTGGCGTGGTGGGGGTGGGTGGCTTGCAGGCCTTGCTGAAGGGCGGCCTGCCGATCGCGAATATGCGGGTGGTGATCGCCGGCAGTGGGCCGCTCCTGCTGCCAGTGGCGGCCACGGTCGCGCGGGCGGGTGGCCGTCTGCAGATCGTCGCGGAACAGGCGAGTGGAGCCAAGGTGCGCCGATTCGCATCGCGCGTGCTGCGCGATCCCGCAAAACTCCGTCAGGCAATCCAGTATCGCTGGGCCTTCAGAGGGGCGCCGTTTCGCACCGACAGTTGGGCCGTGCGCGCCGAAGGCGATGAGCGCGTGCGTGCGGTGGAGATCATCGAGCACGGTCGGCGGCGGACCATCGCCTGTGATTGGCTCGCGGTTGGCGCGGGGCTGGTGCCCAACACCGAGCTCGGCGATCTGCTGCACTGTCAGGTCACATCAGCAGGAATTGTCGTCGATCATCAGCAATCCACCACCACACCGCTGGTCTGGGCGGCGGGGGAGTGCACTGGCGTGAAGGGCGACGAAGCGGCGATGCTTGAGGGAGAGACGGCCGGACTCGCCGCGGTCGGAGATCTCCCCGCCGTGAACGCACCGGAACGTCAGGCCGCTCTCGAGAAGGGCCGGCAGTTCGGCGCGCTGCTGGCAGAGACCTTCGCCCCCCGCGAGGCACTCCGCGAGCTGGCGACGCCCGAGACGATCATCTGCCGCTGTGAGGATGTGCGACGGGGCGCGCTCGAGTCGGGTTGGACGCAACGTCAGGCCAAACTTTACACCCGATTGGGGATGGGGTCCTGCCAGGGCGCCGTGTGCGGCCCGGCCTGCGAAACGCTCTTTGGCTGGACACCAAATGCCGTCCGGCCACCGCTCGGCTCGCCCTTATGCAGCGAGTGGGCCTCGGGGCTTGGCTCAGACGCCTGACGACTCGCGGTTGCTGCGCAGGGCAGCCGTCGCCTCGCTCGCCAGCTTGCGCAACTGCTCCGCCTCCTGCTCGCCGAGCGCTGCTACCATCGCGTCATCCAATGCCGCCCAAGCCCGCCGCACCGTGCCCTCCAGCATGCGTGACCGGGGAGTGGGGTGGACCCGCAGCACGCGGGCATCGTGCGGGTCGGAACGCCGCTCGACCAGGCCACTGCGTTCGAGTCGCTGCAGCATCCTGGTGATGGTCGGTGGCTCGACGCCCAGGCGAGTGGCGAGCACAGCCTGTTGCAATCCTGGTTCCGCCCAGATCGCCAGCAACAGCAGGTCCTGACCCGCGTGCAGGCCATGCGGTGCCAGCAACGCGGCCAGCGAGGCGCGATGCTGTCGGGCGAGAGCGTGCAGGGCGGGGCCGAGGGCGTCCGGGGTCACAACCACCGTGGTCTGGAGAGTCGGGAGAAGGTACATCGGTGTGCTGTCGGGGAACAGGAATGCCGAGTGTCGGGGAAGTCCCCGACCGTACTTCCCCGAATTGTAGCCGTCGCCGACACACCATATCGTGATTCCAGTTCCGAGTGCAGGACAGTCGTTCTTCGACTCAGACAGGATGCGACGATGCGGCGATCCATGCTGGTGCTGGCGGTGCTCACCACCAATGCGATTCCTCTTCTTGCCCAGGACAGCACGCGCGCGCCGGACTCCACCCGCGCCCAGCGGCTCAAGGAAATCACCGTCACCGCGGAGCGATTTCCTCATGCGCTCCTCACCACGCCGGCCATCGTGCGCGTGATCACGCCGTCACAGGTGAACGCCAAGGCCGCGCCCGATCTGCTCACGCTCCTCCGCGAAACTCCTGGCATCCAAGTTGATCCGGTCGTCGGTTCGGGCACCGGGATCTCGCTGCAGGGCCTCGGCGCCGATCGCATCCTCGTGCTCATGGATGGTGCTCCCGTCGAGGGTCGCCTAGCCAACCAGTTCGACCTGACCCGACTGGATCCGCGACTCTTCGAGCGCATCGAGGTGGTGGAAGGTCCCCAGTCGACCCTCTACGGATCGAGCGCGCTCGGTGGCGTGATCAACCTGGTCTCGCGCTCGCCGGGCGGACGCAAGGTGGAGTTTTCCTCGCAGGGGGGATCCTTCGGCCAGCTGGATCTCTCGACCCACCTCAGCGCGTTGGTGGGGATGACATCGTACGGACTCGATGGCAGCCGGCGCCATATTGACGTGGCACCGGGTCAGGCGGACAACATTCCGGGTGGTTCCGATCGCTGGGACCTGATGGGACGGGTACTTCGCCCCCTCGGCAGCGGGACCCTGAACCTGCGTGGCATGTACGGCCACGAGGAGCAGACCTATCTCTCCGGTGACGGTGCGCCGCCGGCCAACAACAGCAATCGCAACAACCAGCTCGACCTCCTTGCCGTCGCTGCGCTCGGCGTCTCGGGCACGACCCAGCTGCGCGCTCATGCCAGCAGCTACGACCACGTGCTGGATCGCACCACCATCGCGACCGGCGTCCTCACCTCGGAGCCGCAACAGCAGCGCGTGGCGGATCTCGAGGCGATCCACCGGGCGACCATCGGGCGGACCGACGTGGTGCTGGGCGCCCGCGGTGAACATGAGTGGATCAGGTCGAGTCGCCTGACGAGTGGCGAGCAGAGCAACACCACGGGGGCGGCCTACGCCACGCTGCAGTACCGCCTCACCAGCGCTGTTGCCGTCTCAACCGGTGCGCGATTGACCTCGGCATCGCACTGGGGCAGCGATATCGCGCCGCGCCTTGGCCTCACCTGGCACGGCACCGGCGGAGCCTACGCCAAGGCCGGCCTCGCGCATGGCTTCCGTGCGCCCGCCTTCACCGAGGAATTCTCTGACTTCCTCGACCCCAGCGGCTACTTCATCCTGCACGGCAATCCCAACTTGAAGCCGGAATCGTCCTGGAATATCACGACGGAGGTGGGAGTGCAGGGTCGGCTTGCGAGCGTCTACCTGCGCGGCTATGGCAATCGCCTGCGCAACTTCATCGAATACGACATGGTGGGGGCGCAGGGCCAGTTGCCGATCTTCTCCTACAAGAACGTCGGCAAGGCGCGGACCGTCGGTGGCGAAGTCGGTGGTAGCCTCCACCGTGGCATCGCGACTCTCGAGGCGTCGTACGCCTACCTTGACGCCCGCGACCAGATCACCGACACGCCACTGCTCGGGCGGGCTTCACAGAGCGTGCGTGGCGGCCTCACCCTGGCACACCAGCGCTGGAGTCTGGCCGGTGAGTTTGTGCGGTCGTCGCGGCTGCCGCTCTCGCGCAATCCCGGATCAGGCCAGATCGTCTACGAGGGTGCTTCACCGCGTGTGAACCTGCGCGCCGGCACGTCGATCAATCATGTGTGGCAGGTGAATGCCGGCGTGGACAACATCGGCAACGTCATTCCGCAGAACGCGCTCTCCGGCTTTCGGCGGCGCTGGTTCGCCGGCCTGACCTGGAGCAGCGGCTGGTAAGTGTGAGCACCAGAGGGTGGGGCGGCGGCGGCCCTATCCCTCGCGCGGCAACTGGGTGGCAACGAGGAAAGCAGTGATGGCGAGCATCGCCAGGCCGAGTGCCAGTTCCAGCCGGACCGCGCGCCGTAGTTGCGCCACTCCGGCCTGATCGCCGCGCGCGATCGTGGGTGTGACGATCCGCCAGTTGTACCAGCCGAGGCCAGCCACGCCGACGAGTCCGGAGATCTTCAACAGCAGCAGCCGGCCCCACGTCGCCCCGAGGAAGGCGTGCAGCGAACCCGCGTACTTGAGGGCGATCAGCGTGCCCGATCCCACCACCAGTGCCGCCCCGATTCGGGCGAGCAGCGAGAAATCCGCCAGCACCCCTGCCAGTGTGGGAAGCTCGGCCTCATCCTGAAGCAACGGAAAGACCACCATCGCCAGCAGCGCGAGGGTGCCCAACCAGATTCCCCCGCCAACCAAGTGCGACAGCTGGAGGACGCGTCCGAGCGAGCCGCCCCAGAAGCTGGAGACGGCATGGCCCATTCCGGTCTGGGCCCAGAGCGCGAGGGCAATCAGCACTGGGCGTACTCCGGCGGTGTATCTCGCCGTGCGTTGGGGTACGAGCGCCAGGATGAGCAACAGGAGCGCCACCACGCTCTGGAGCAGCCACGAACTGCCCCAGATGCCATCCAGGAGCACCGCCTTGGTGAAATCCCATGTCAGCGTGTCGTCGGGGTCCTTGAGGCTCCAGAGCTGGAGCGCCGCCCGAGCCAAGCAGAGCACCAAGAGCAGGACCGCGAGCGGCGTGGCCCATCGATGTAGGATGCCGCGGACTCGGGTGGCGGGGCCGTTGTGGTGCTGTTCGAGTCGACGACCGGCGATCCAGCCGGCGGTCTGGGTTCCGAGCAGGAGGAGGAGCGCATAGAAGAAGAGCCCGCGGACGACGGGATAAAACGTTTCGGCGTCCACGGTCATCGGGTCATGTCGCGGCGGCGCACTCCGAACAGAGCCCGTCGAGCACGATGGTGTGGCGCTCGAGCACGAAGCCTTCAGGTATCATCGTGTCAACACTCCCGTCACAACTCGCGACGTCAAATACTTTATCGCAGCGCGAACAGTGAAAATGGTGGTGATGCCCTTTGCCCTGCAATTCGTAGCGTGGGCTTTCGCCCGGCAATTCGACCGGTGTGAGCCAGCCCTCGTCGACCAGCGTCCGGATGTTCCGGTACACCGTGGCGATGCCGAGGCCGGTGACCTCTCCTCGCGCCTGATCGAGCACTTCGCTGGTGCCGAGAGGCCGGTTGGCCCGCTGGAAGGCACGACGAATCGCGCCCCGTTGTCTGGTATTCCGTTCCATTGCCCGTCCCATCCCTTTCTGGTACGCGGGCAGGTGCGCAACATACGCCCCCGTCCCCCTGAACCCCAAGCGGTTGTCCGGTGACCGGCTTGCCTGCCGCCCCTCGGTATCAGTGTTGAAGACTTCGGACCACCCCTCTGCCAGCGTATGACGCTTGTCGATCGGATCTTCGCACGTCGATGCGGCCTCCCAATGGCCCAGGCCCCCGGCGACCAAGCGCCGGGCGCGAGGGGGTCGGCCCAACCTCCTGGCGCGCCACGCCGTAAGCTTCCTGAAAGGAACGGGTCGCTATCCTGGGCCGGCATCGATGGCCCCGAGGGAACGCGGGAGGCGGTTCGGTGTATCCCTGCCCCGTTATACAACTGTTACATGGGGCGCGTCCCCGTGACATTCCGCTCCAATCCACTGGGGGAAGATCGTGCGCGTCGAGCACAAGTACCTCGTTCCCGAAAGTCTCCGAGGTGCGCTGCGACAAGCGATTCGGCCGTTCGTTCGGTCGGATCAGCACGGCGTGCCGATGGGTGGTGGGGCGGCTGCGTTCGTCGGCTATACGGTACGAAGCATCTACTACGACACCTCGGGCTTCACCCATTACTACGCCAACGAAGACGGCCTGGCCTTGCGGTCCAAGCCGCGCATCCGCGGGTACAACACGCGCCAGACCGATTCCGTGGCGTTCCTCGAGGTCAAACGGCGCGACGGAGCGGTAGGGACCAAGAGTCGGTCGGCGCTGCGCTTCTCCTCCATCGCTCCCTTGCTCGATGGCGGCGCGATCGCCGCGTACGTCTTTCCCTCCGCGGATACCCCCGATGCACCCGCGAATGCCCGTCGCTTTCTCTATCGGCTCACTCGTCACGCGATGCACCCGGTCATTCTGGTCACCTATGATCGCGAGGCCTACATCGGGACGGTGGAGTCTTCCCTTCGGATCACGTTTGATACCCGCATTCGAAGCTCCGCCTTCCCCCGCCTCGACAGCCTCTATTCCGAGCACGACATGCGGCCGTCCCTCGCCGGGCACTTCATCCTCGAGGTGAAGTATGATGCGCATCTCGGCTTTCCGGTCTGGCTGCGTCCGTTCCTGAGCGGGCACGGGCTGGTCCGTCGCGCCCTTTCCAAGTATTACCTCTGCCTGACCGACCAACGGATCGTTCAGTCAACCACCAAGGTGCGCGCGCTCGCGCGTCAGGAGTCCTTCTTTTGAACCAATTGCAATCGTTCGTGAGCAATGAACTCGCCCCGATTGATCTGGCCACGACCGCTGCGCGCCTCGGTGTCGCCCTCGTCTGCGGATTCATGCTGTCGACGGTGTACCGCCGGACGTACCGCGGTGTGAGCTATTCCAGCACCTTCGACCGCTCGCTCATCACGCTCTGCATCATCACCGCGATCGTCATCATGGTGGTCGGCAACAACCTCGCGCGCGCCTTCGGGCTGGTGGGGGCCATGTCGATCGTGCGCTTCCGCACGGCGCTCAAAGATGCGCAGGATCTCGTGTTCGTTTTCTGCTCGCTGGCCGTCGGCCTGGCTGCAGGCGTGGGGTTCGACGTCTTGGCGCTGCTCGGGACCACCTTTCTCTGCCTGGTCATCTACCTGATGGCGCGATTCAACTACGGTCTGCTCGGCCACCAGGAATTTGTGGTCCAGCTGTCACTCGCAGCGCCTGAAGGTGTCAATCCCCAGGAACTCTACGCGCCGGTCCTCGACAAGTGGTGCCGCAACTACCGTTTGCTGGCTGCCCGGGCGGCTGGGGGCGACGGCAGCGTGAACCTGACCTTCTTCGTTGAACTGGCCAAGGGCGGTGCATTGGCCGACCTGACACGGGCCCTTGGCGACGCGCCGGGTGTGACCCGCGCCAACGCCTACTACGACGAAGAACCCGCCTGATGAGGCTGCGGCTCTTCCGATGCACGCCTGCGTCACGGTGGCTGCCATGGCTCCTGCCGATTCAAGCGGTCCTGGTTGTCGGTTGTCGCGCCGGCCCAGAGGTGGCGAGCGGACCGCCGGGAGTCGACAGCGTCAGTGTCCATCGCTTCGGGATGTACTCCTTCGGCGCGTCGGGCGTGGCCCAGCTGTCTGATGGGCGCATCATCATCGCCGAGGACGAACGCCTCCATCCACTGGTGATTGTCGACCTCTTCGGCACCGGTGCAGCGAGGGAATTCCTGCCGCCAGAAGTGGAGCGGGTGTTTGGAGCGGCTGGAGTGCTGAGCCTGAATGATCTTGAAGGGATTACTCGGGACTCGTTGGGCCACTTCTACGCGACCACGTCGCACGCCGTGCCGCGGAGCGGAACGCAGACCTCGAACCGCGAGGAAGTGGTTCGATTTGAGGTGGTCGGCGATTCCCTGGTGCATCCCGCCGTGCTGCGCCGGCTCGCCGAGGCGATCGGGGCCTTGGATGGCACCCTGTCCGGGTCGCTTGGCCGGGTCACCAAGACCCGTGGACCCTCTCCCGGCCTCAACATCGAAGGGATTGCCTGGGATTTTGTTCATGGGAATCTGCTCTTCGGCCTGCGCGGACCGCTCGAAGGTGGGCGTGCGCTGGTCGTGCGACTCACCAACCCAAACGAGGTGTTCGGGGGGGCGGCCCCGGTCCTGTCCGGCCCGTATCCCCTCGACCTTGAAGGGCAGGGAATTCGTGATCTCACCTACGATGAATTGAGCGGTGGTTTTCTCATCGTGGCGGGAGCTTCCGGCATGAGTGCCTGGGGGCACGCCGCCCTGTGGTGGTGGTCGGGTGATCCGGGGCAGCAACCGATGCGGCTGCGGGTGCCAATCCTCGCCGGGTTGAAGCCTGAGGGAGTGGCCCTGGTCACCGTCGGCGCCCGAAAGGTGGTCCTGTTCGTCTGTGATGACGGTACGCTCGATTCCAGGTTCTACAAGGGGAAGGCGGGCGTGAACGAGGGGATCCCCAGCCGCTACGCGGTGCTTCCCTACGGTCTGCTGACTCGTGACAATCCCGCACTGCCCCGAGCTGTTCCAGCGGACGCGCAGCGCCCCTAGATTGCGGGGGCGCCGTTCCCGACGCCTGGTCGACCCTCACAAGTACCAGGAGGCTTGAATGCGCCGGCTCGTTGCGGTGGCAATCAGTCTGTCTGTCCTCGCCGGTCCTCCGGCTGCCGTCGCCCAACCCGCCGCGCCGCGGGGTGCCGCCACGGCGCCGCGGAAGCCGATTCGACTGGTGGTGGCTCTGGCGGTCGATCAATTGCGTCCCGACTACCTCGAGCGCTGGAAGGCGGAGTGGACGGGGGGATTCGCACGATTGCTCCAACGCTCGGTCTTCTTTCCGAACGGCGAGCAGGATCATGCCATGACCGAGACCGCCCCCGGACATTCCACCATGCTCAGCGGCCGCTCGCCAGCCAGCACGGGAATCCTCTCCGACGCGCTCGGAGTGGGCGACCCTCAGAGTGCGCTGATTGGTTCCACCGCAACTGGGGCCTCCCCGCACCGATTTCTCGGGTCCACGCTGGTCGATTGGATGATCGCCCGCGACCCTGAGACGCGGGTGCTCTCGATCTCGATCAAGGACCGCAGCGCGATTCTGCCGGTCGGCACGGCCAAGGTCCCGGTCTTCTGGTATTCAGCCGGCCGCTTTACCACCAGCAGGTACTACAGTGATTCACTGCCGGAATGGCTCGTCGCCTGGAACGCGGCCGACCCGGTGGCGAAGCTCAAAGGCTCATCCTGGGTGCTCTCGCGGGACGCGAGCAGTTATCCCGAAGTTGACGATCGCCCGTTTGAGCGCGGCGGGACCGACCGGGTGTTCCCCCACGTGCTGCCTGATGACTGGGCGCGTGCTGCCAGTGCGCTCCCCCGGTTTCCGGTGAGCGATTCGCTCACGATGGATGTCGCGTTGCGCGGCATGGTGAGTGAACGCCTGGGGCAGCGCGATGGCACCGACCTCCTCGCCGTGTCGCTCTCGGCGACCGACTATGTCGGTCACGAATGGGGGACCAATTCTCGGGAAATGCACGACCAGCTGCTCCGGCTCGACAGGTTGTTGGGCGCCTTTCTGGACTCCCTCGCGGTGCTGGTGCCCACCGACCAGACGGTCATCACGCTCACGTCGGATCACGGCGGTCAGGACTTTCCGGAAGCCACCGGTGCGCCGCGGGTTCAACTCCGAGACCAGGTGCGGCGACTCAACCAGTGGGCCAAGGAGCGCTGGCGCATCGATCTTGGCGCGGGACGGACGGACGGCTTGTTGTATGGCAATTTCGGGATGCTGCGGGCGCGGGGAGTCAATGTCGATTCGCTGGCAGATGTGATCGCTGCCGAGGTGCGCGTCATGCCGGGTGTGCGGGTGGTGTACACCCCACGGTCGCTTGCCAAGGCCACCACGCTCGACGCGAGGCGGTGGAAGCGGGCCATTCCAGCCACGCAGTCGTGGCTTATTGCCCTGTCCGCCAACGAAGGGGTGGTGGTCGACTATTCCACCTCGTCGACGGGGCACGGCGGGACCACACTGGCAGACATCCGGGTGCCGATGTTGTTCCGGGTTCCCGGCGTGACGCCCCGGGTGGTGACGCGTATCGTTCGCACGGTGGATATTGCGCCCACGCTCGCCGCGCTGCTGGGCGTCAAGCCGACGCAGACCGTGGAAGGCGTGGCATTGCCGGAAATCCTTCACGCGGTGGTCAAGCCATGATGCGCTCCCGACTCCCCCTGCTTCTGCTCCTGGTGCTCCCGATGACGTTGCCTGCACAGGGCGAGGACGCCGCGTTGCTGCATGCGCGCCGCCTCCTCGCCAGCCGACCAATCATCGATGGCCACAACGATCTCCCTTGGGAGATTCGAGTGAATCCCATCAGCAAGATGGCTGTCGACAAGTATCCGTTGCGCACGCGCGCGCCGGGGCAAACCGACTTCGCTCGCCTGAAGCAGGGTGGCGTGGGTGGCCAGTTCTGGTCCGTCTACATCCCCGGTGAGGCGAAGGACTCAGGGTACGCCCGGATGCAACTCGAGCAGATCGACATTGCCCGCCGCCTGATCGCCAAGTACCCCGACCAACTCATGCTGGCCCTCTCCGCCAACGACATTATCGCCGCGCGCAAGCAGGGGAAGGTGGCCTCGTTGATCGGCATGGAAGGCGGCCATGCCATCGAGAACTCGCTCGGCGCGCTGCGCATGTACTACGCCCTCGGCGCCAGGTATATGACGCTCACTCACAACGTCACGCTTGACTGGGCCGATGCGGCGCTCGACTCCGCCCGCCACGGCGGACTCACCGACTTCGGTCGCGATGTGGTCCATGAGATGAACCGGCTCGGGATGATCGTCGACCTGAGCCACGTCTCACCCGGCACGATGAGCGACGCGCTCGACGCGACCAGTGCGCCGGTGATGTTCTCGCATTCCTCGGCCCGCGCGCTGATGGACGTGCCGCGCAACGTTCCCGATTCCATCCTGGCGCGCATGCCGAAGAATGGTGGCGTGGTGATGGTGACCTTCGTCAGCAGCTTCCTGACCGATCGTGGCATGCCTGAATACTCCAAGCTGCAGCGCGAGGCGCTCGGCGGCATCACCGACACTGTTGCGCTCCGCGTCGCGCGGGATGCCTGGGAAAAGGCCCACCCCAGGCCGCAGGCAACGGTGCAGGATGTGGCGGACCATATCGAGCATGTGCGGAGGATTGCGGGCGTGGACCATGTGGGATTGGGCGGCGATTTCGACGGCACGAGTGAACTGCCCAAGGGGATGGAGGATGTTTCGGGCTATCCGCTGCTGTTCGCGGAATTGATCCGGCGTGGTTGGAGCGACGCCGACCTGCTCAAGCTGGCCGGCGGCAACATTCTCAGGGTGCTCCAGGAGGTTCAACGAACCCGGGACCGCTTCGCCGCAGGAAGATGACGCCGAACACCACCACGGCGAGGGCGATGCCAAACCACTGGATCGCGTAGCTCAGGTGGGGACCGTTGGTGAGCTTCGGGACCGGGACGGTGACGAGCCGACCCGGGCCGGTGCTGTCGCCGGCGAGCTGGAGCGCGAACGGCAACGACCTCGGATCCAGCTGGCGCATCGCTCCGGCGTCCAGACGGGACCAGGTCGTCCCCGTTCCGCGCACGAGCGGCTTGCCACTGTCCGGCGTGGAGAGCGCCTCGATCGCGAGGCCGGACACTTCCACCACCCCGCTGTCGGGGGCGGTGATGATCGCGGGGGGAGTCGCTGCATCGGGAGAGCGGATGAATCCCCGGACGACCCAGAGGACGCTGCCGCCGGGGATCACAGTCAGCGGTGTAACCACCTCGAGTCCCGGGGCCTCGTCCTGCACGCGTCCACGCAGCAGGATCTGCCGCGTGGTGTCGAAGACCCCCTTGGCCACCACGCTCCGTCCGATCACGGTTCGCGCACTGTCGACACCAGCCCCGAGCGTGTCCGGGGGAAGGGCTTGGGCGGCGAGCGCAACCAGATTGGCCGCCTTCCGGTCGGTCAGCCGGCGGAGTTGCCAGCGGCCGAGTGCGATTGCCGAGCTGGCGACCGTCAACACCAAGAGGATCAGCAGGTAGCGCAGGAATCGAGACACTTGTGTCTCCAAAAATGGACAGTGGACCTGGTGGCGAAGCGGTCGGATTTGCCGCAACACATTGCCAGCACAGAAGATACAGCTGTGGCACAGCTGATGCCGAATCACTGCCCGTTGGCGTCGTCGGGTGCGACGTCACTGCGAGCCCCATCGACCGAATCAGGAGTGTTTCCCATGCGTCATATCATCCTCGTTGCAGCCCTCGCCCTCGGGGCTGGGTTTTTCGCCCGCGCTGACGCCCAAGGCCGTCGTGATCGCGGACTCGTCGAAGTGGATCGGCCAGGGGTGCGGGGTGGCTTCTACGTTGGTGGCGGGTTCGGCGACGGCATGGAACAGTACAAGTTCGCCGGCGATCCCTACACCGATCGCATCGGGAAGCCCACCATCACCCTTCGGATTGGCGGGACACCCAGCGAGCAGGTCCGGCTCGGGGCGGAACTCTTCGGTTGGAGCAATCCGATCAATGATGGCACCACCGATTCCGAGAACTTCGGCATGGCGCTGATGAGCGTGCAGTTCTTTCCCGCTCCGCGCTCAGGCCTCTACCTGAAGGGGGGCGTCGGGTTTGCAGGCAGCGGGGTGAGCTACCAGAACGGCTCAAGCACCAACGAGACCGGGTTCGGCTTTGGTCTTGGTGCCGGGTACGAATGGCAGGCCTCGCGCGCCGTCAGCGTGGGCCCGACCATCGACTGGTACCAGGGCACCTTCACCAAGCGAGGCGAGGCGACGCTGACCGAACGGGTCCTCAACATTGGGCTCCAGGTCACCTTCCAGAGCGGCGGTCGGCGCTGATGTTGACCGGGCGGGACACGCGGGCTATACTGCCCGCGCCTCGCCCTGGTGGTGAAATTGGTAGACACGCTATCTTGAGGGGGTAGTGCCGTAAGGCATCGCGGTTCGAGTCCGCGCCAGGGCATCGCACAGCATTGGCCACTGTAGCTCAGGGGTAGAGCACTCGATTCGTAATCGAGCGGTCGTCAGTTCAAATCTGACCAGTGGCTCTCCCCATCACCCCTTTGTCGAACCTCCGCAATCGACTATGATTGCCGCCTTGGGTCTGGGAAGTTCCGGGACGTAGCGCAGTCCGGTAGCGCACTACCTTGGGGTGGTAGGGGTCGCGGGTTCAAATCCCGCCGTCCCGATGTTGCAGGAAGCAGAATGGCCTTACCCTGAACGAGACGGGGCGCGATCAGCGCCCCGTCTCGTGTGTTTGCCCCCCGCAAGTCGAGCGCTACCCCTCGCGCTTCTTCAGCTCCTTCACCGCGTCGGGCTGGTTCTTCGCCGCCGCCTTCTTGAGCCAGACCATGCCGGCGGCCTCGTCCTTCTTGGTGCCACGGCCCTTGAAGTAGATCTGGGCGAGCTGCCATGCGGCAGTGGCGGTCCCTTGGTCCGCCGACTTGGTGTAGTACTCGATGGCGCGCGTTTCGTCCTTGGTGACGCCGCGGCCCTTGCTCAGCATCTCGGCGAATTTCTCCTGCGCACTGGCGTCGCCCTTGTCGGCGGCGCTCTTGTACCAGACGGCGGCTTCGGCCTCGTCCTTCTTCATGCCGGCACCGTTCTCCAGCCGGAAGGCGAGGGCCTGCATCGCCGGGAGGAGTCCGCCCGCCGCGGCCTTCCGCAGCATCGCGGTAGAGTAGGCGCTGTTCACCTCGGTGCCGCGCCCGATCTCCATCAGGTGCGCGAGCAGGAACATCGACTGCAGGTCGGAGACCGACGCCTTGGTGTAGTAGGCCACTGCCTGGGCGGGGTCTTCCGGGACGCCGGTTCCCTTGTCGTACATGGTGCCCAGCAGGCGCTGCGCCGTCACGTTGCCGGCGTCGGCTTCCCGCTGGCAGAGGGTGGCCGCCGCGGCCCAGTCGGTGGCCTCGACGGCACGGGTGCAGCTGGGCCCGCTCCCGGCCCGTGGCGGTGGAGCAGCGGTCCCGGCGCCAGTGGAGGCCAGGGGCTTGTTCCGGTCGCCTGGGATGGTCCCACTCCCGGCGCCGCCGCCCTTGGTCGTGGTCGGCTTGAGGGTCGGCTTGAGGGTCGGCTTGGTGGTGGGCGCGGCGACCGGCGCGGTTGGCAGCGGCGTCGGCACCACACCCATGGCTCCCGAGTCGGGCGCGACCACCGGGGGGGGGGTGATCGGGACGATTGGCGCCCCGCCGGAGCGCGTCATCCAGAAGACCGAGCCGAGTGCGATCACGCCGAGCACGCCGGCGCCCACGATGAGCCCGCGATTACGGGCAGCTGGCTTGGCGGGCTTGAGCGCGGCCGGGGTGGCAATGGTCGACTCCGAGTCGAGCATCGCGGCGAATTCGCGCATCGACTCGAAGCGCTCGGCCGGTTCCTTGGAAAGCGCGCGCTGGATGGCGTTGGCGAGACCGCCCGGAAGGTTCGGCACTCTCGTGACGATCGGCGGCGGGTCGGCGACGAGCTGCTGATAGAGCACAGCACGGGTGGACTCGCCCTCGAAGGGCAGCGAGCCTGAGAGCATCCGGTAGCCGACCACGGCGAGCGAGTACTGATCGGTGCGCGCGTCAATGGTCTTGTCGCCGCACGCCTGCTCGGGGCTCATGTACTGCGGCGTACCGATGATGATACCCGTGGTGGTGAGGGCCACGCTCGGGTCGCCATCGTCCCCCGTGGCCGCGCCCATTGCCTTGGCGATGCCGAAGTCCATCAGCAGGACCCGCTTGTCGGGCCCCTCGAGCATGATGTTCTCCGGCTTGATGTCGCGGTGCACCACGCCGGCGTCGTGCGCCGCTGCGAGACCCTGGGCCGCCTCGCGGAGGATCCGCCGCACCTCGCCGTGGGGCATGGCGCCCTCACGGTCGAGGATAGCGCGCAGACTCTCGCCTTGGATGAGGGGCATGATGATGAAGGCCAGTCCCTCGGCCTCCCCAACGTCATACACCGGGACGATATGCGCATTGCGCAGCGCGGCGACCGTCTCGGCCTCACGACGGAACCGCTGCAGCAGGTCGGGCGAGAGCCCCAGATCGGGTCGCAGCACCTTGACCGCGAGCTCCCGCTTGAGGCGCAGGTCGCGGGCCTGGAAGACCTCCGCAAAGCCACCCGCACCAATCCGCTCGGCGAGCTCGTAGCCCGGGCCGAGGGCGCGCTGCAGCTTGCGCCGCAGGTCGGCTGGCCCGATCCCGGACACCCCGACTGCCACCATCTGCCCCGTCTCCCGGTGGATCCCCGGCGGGGTGGCGGTTCCGCAGACGTAGCAGAACGCCGCCATGCCGGGCAGTGGAGTGTGACAGGTGGGACAGGTGCGGGTGGGCTGGCTCATCAAACGTCCGGGAGAAGATGCCTCATGAAGTCTCCGACACGGCTACGGGGCAACGACCCCTACAAAGTGCCCGAGTCGGGATCATGACGCTAGACCGGCCCTGCTGGAGGGCCGGCCTCCGTCAGGAAGAAATCGGCGCGCGGGCGGTGGGAAGGGAACTTCTCCAAGTACCGGGAACGCCACTCCCGGAGGAATGGCTCCGCCCCCTCCGCCCTCACCAGGGCCCAGACCGAGCCGCCGAACCCGGCCCCGAAGGCAGAGGCGGCAGCCGCGCCGAGCGCTCGGGCCTCTTGGGCGAGGTGGATCGTCTCGGGGACCTGATTCTGGAGCACCGATTCGGCAAGGGACTGGGAGCGATCGACCAGCGGTCCGATCGCCTCGATATCGCCCCGCGCCAGCGCGGCGGTCACCGCCGGAATGATCTCCTCGCATTCGGCGCGGAACTGGCCGAGTCGGGCGACGAGCGGCTCGCCCCGTGCTCCCTCGAACCGCAGCATGGCGGTGAGGCGCTCTGCAGCATCCGGTGCGCTCCGGAGCGCAGCGAACAGCGAGGGATCGTCGCGGCAGGTCATCCCGCGCCACGTGTTGAGCATGGTCTGCATTTCCAGTGAGAGCCGGTTGTAACGCTCCAGCGCACCACTTCCCTTGGCGGCGTGCACGCCCGACATCGCGATCGCGAAGATCCACTCCGACGGCAGCGGCGTGCTCGCTTCCTCCGTCACCGGGAGGTAGTGGAACTGGGAGAGTCGCCCAGCGCGGCAGCAGAGAATCGCGGTGTGGTCCTGACTGCCGCCGTGGGTGCCGACGCCGTGGTCAGCGGGGAAGGCATCGAACGCCTTGCCATTCTCCACGGCGCCGAGGTAGCCGGCCACGGCGTGGTTGTCGGGGAGCGACCGCTGCCATTCCGGCGTCGAGGCGAGTGCATTCGCCTCCGCGAGTGGCAGGAAGGTCGCGATCACCAAGGCGGTGGACGATGAGAGGCCGGAGGCAGGTGGGAGATTCGAAATGAAGGCGGCGTCGATGCCGGTGCGTGCTGATGGGAAATCACGCGCCACGCGCCGGACAACGGTGATCGGGTAGTCGGCCCAGCGACCGGGCTGCGTTGCGACGTCGGCCTGCAGCGGCACCTCGAGGCGAGCACCGCTCTTGGCGTCGATGAGCCGCACCATGCCATCGGAGTTGGGGCGAGCCACCAGGTGGAAACCACGCTCTACGGTACAGAGCAGCGAGCGGCCGCCACCGTAGTCGGTGTGTTTCCCGAGCACCTCGATCCGGCCAGGGATCCACCAGGCCGTCGCCGGTTCACCTTGAAAGCGGTCGACGAATACGGTGGTGGCCCGTGCGAACTGCGTGGCCGCGATCTCCGCTGCGCTTGGAGAGAGTCCGCACCGGGAGAGGCGCTGCGTCCATGCTTCGCTCACGGCACCGTCTCCAATTGCGCCAACCGTTCGCCCACGCTGGCCACGTCGCCTTGGCGGGAGAGGTCGAGCACGGGCTCGGCCATGCGGATGGCACGGAACTGCATGCCTCGCGTGACGGCCAGTTGAATGGCTTGGGGTAACTCGAATTCGCCGCGACTGGAGCGGGAGACATCGCGGCACGCCGCGAAGACGTCGGAGCCGAGTCGCCAGATGTTCATGCTGACCAATGGCTGCGCGCCGGCCGCCTCGCGTTCGCTTTCGCTCGGCTTTTCGATGATGCGGGTGAGGGAATTCTTGCTGTCGAGCTCGAGAATGGCGAACGCCGCGATTCGTGCCGCCTCGATATTCCCCGAGGCAACGAGGGCGCTGGCGTCGAATGCGATCAGTCCGGGCGAACCGAGCGCGACGAGGGCAGCGATGGCGGCGACCGGGTAGAGATTGTCTGCGTTGAGTGTCAGGAAGTCGCGACCTGCGAGCCAGTTTTCGGCTGCGAGAAGGGCGTTGGCGGTGCCGACCGGCTCCTGCTGGACGACGAAGGAGAGGGTGAGGCGCGTCGGAGGGTGCCTACGATACCACTCCAGCATTTCGTCATGATGCGGTGGCACCACCAAACAGATGTCGGTGATGCCGCCATCAGCGAGGGAGGCGAGGATATGATCGAGGAAGGGTCGGCCTCTGGCGTCGGGGATCATCGCCTTCAGCCCGCGGCTGGCGGCGGCGCGCTGGGCCGCACTGAGCACAGCGTCGCCATCGGCGCGCCGCATCCGCGACCCCACGCCCCCCGCCAGCACGACCGCCGTGGTTGCCCGCCCGGTCATGACTCGGCGGAGGCGCCGCTCCACATCTTTGGCACGATCCGCAGCAGCACCCCGGCGCTCACCGCGAACACCACGATCCAGAAGGCGGCGGTCCCGGTGTGGCCGTAGATGAGCGATCCCGTTCCGAAGAGCGCGCCGTAGACCATCAGCACGCCGAACATCCACGCCAGAAAGGCCTGGGGAAGCGAATCGGGTGAGGGCGGCAGGCCGGTCTCCGCGCGGATCGAGGCCCATCCGGGGCCAGCGGGGCGAACCTTGCGATAGAACGCGAGCAGGACGGCGCGATCGGTCGGCGCCGTGATCATGGCGGTGGTCACCCAGACAATCGTCGTGGTGCCGATGGTGATCAGAAGCGTGATATGCGCAGGAATATTCATCCCCTGCTTGTTGGCAATGAAGAAGCCGAGCGCGACAACGAAGGAGGAGATCATCGCCGTGATCTCGCACCAGGCATTGATGCGCCACCAGAACCAACGCAGCAGGTAGATGAGGCCGGTGCCCGCGCCAATGGAGAGGAGCAGTTGAAAGGCCTGCTGGGCGGTGCTGAGTGCGTAGGTCAGGAAGCCGGCCATCACCATCAAACCCGCCGTGATCCAGCGGCCGACCCCGACATAGTGCTTTTCATCGGCATCGGTGGTGATGAAGCGGCGGTAGAAGTCGTGCACCAGGTAGGACGACCCCCAGTTGAGGTGCGTCACCAGCGTCGAGACGTACGCGGCCAGCATCCCGGCAATCATGACGCCGAGGAAGCCATGTGGGAGGAACTTGAGCATGGCCGGATATGCCATGTCATGACCGATCAGGTGTGGATCGACATTGGGGAAGGCAACCCGGATCGACTCCAGGGTGGGGAAGACCAGAATCGAGGCGAGCGCGACGATGATCCACGGCCAGGAGCGCAGCGCGTAGTGGGCCACGTTGAAGAAGAGGGTACCGCCGAGGGCGTCGCGTTCCGACTTGGCGGCGAGCATGCGCTGAGCGATGTAGCTGCCACCCCCCGGTTCGGCACCGGGGTACCAGACCGACCACCATTGCAGCGTGAGCGGCATCACGAAGATTGAAATCGTCAGCGGCCAGTTGCTGAAATCGGGCACTAGCGAGAGGGTGGAGGCCGGCAACTTTGCCACCAATCCCGCCATGCCGCCCACTTCCGGCTGCTTGAGGGAGAAGTACATGGCGGCGAACGCGCCAGTCATTGCGATGCCGAACTGGATGAAGTCGACGACCAGCACGCCCCAGAGCCCTGAGCTCGCGGCAAAGGCGATGTTGATCGCGCCGCACACCACCAAGGTCTGCCACATCGGCCAGCCCAGCACGACGTTGGCGATCTTGACGGCGGCGAGGTTGACCGAGGCCATGATGAACAGGTTGAAGAAGAGGCCGAGGTAGACCGCCCGGAAGCCGCGCACCAGGCTGGCAGGCCGACCACTGTAGCGCAGTTCGTAGAACTCAAGGTCGGTCAGCACCCCGCTGCGCCGCCACAACCGTGCGAAGAAGAAGACGGTGGCCATGCCGGTGAGGAGGAAGGCCCACCACTGCCAGTTGCTCGCCACCCCGCCGGTGCGGACGAAGTTCGTCACCAGATTGGGCGTGTCGGTGCTGAAGGTGGTGGCAACCATCGAGACGCCG